>JBBSIE010000014.1:0-51391 GCA_038232235.1 Pyrinomonadales bacterium
AATGAACACGCCCTTACTTCGTGCGGGCTTCTGCACCTATTCATCCGATTGACGATTCGAGATTTCCAATATCTCTCTGTCTTTTGCTGTAAAGAACGCTCAAAATCACGCTGCCGACAACCAAAATCATCCCTGATAAAGATTGTAATGTCTGGACTTCACCAAAGACAAACCAGCCGAGCAGCAAGGCGTAAATCAAGCCCGTGTAATTGACAATCGCCACACTCGCCACGCGGTCGCGCTGAAAGGCGTTGGTCAAAAATATTTGTCCGAGCTGCGAAAAAACGCCGATTAGAAATAAATAAAACCAATCCCATTCAATCGGCGTTTTCCAATTAAAAAGTGTAAATAAAAATCCGACGATTACACCGACGATTTGAAAATGCAGAACGACGATCAGCGGATGTTCTCTGCCGCGCAGAGTTCGCACCAAATTATAAGCTACGCCCGAACAAAAGGCGGAAAAAATACCGATTAAAAGATAAAGAAGAGAGACGCGCGGATCAAATTTTTCGACGATTAAAACGCCGACGAACGCCAGCGCGTAAAAAATCCACTGTGAAAATTTCAGACTTTCCTGAAGAACAAAAATCGCAATAATCGCCGTAAAAATCGGCGAAAGATATTGAATCGTCATCGCGCTCGCCAACGGAATATTTTGCAGCGTGATAAAAAACAGCGCAAGCGCGGTTGTGCCGAAAACGCCGCGCAAAATCAGCAATTTGCGATTGCTTCCGCGCCAGTCTTCTCCGGCGTAACGTAAACCGGCGTAACAAAAAACAACCGCCAGCAGACAGCGAATCAGCACGATTTCCATCGCCGGAATATGCTTTAATTCCTTGACGAAAACATTCGCCAGAGCAAACGAGAGCGTCGAAAGAAACATCTGACTTACGCCTTCGTTAAGAAATGAGGTTTTTGATGTTTTTTCAATCACGGTTAGAAATTATTCGTCGTTCTCGTCATCTTCGTCGGGATTGTAAATTTCGTAACCATAAGAATCGTCGTAATAATAACTTTTTTCCCGTTGATCTTTGCTCCAATTTCTATCGTCGTCTTTTTCCGATTCTTTTTTCTTCGGCGGCTCTGTTTCTTCTTTTCGCTTCGTCTTTTCGGGCATAGTTCATTTATAATCAATTGCAATCTTTTATCCAAATTCAATTCAAGAAAATTATGAGAACAAAAAAATATATTTTAACTTTCGGTTTAGTTTTATCTTCGGTAATTTCAACTTATTTTGTAACAGTTTCGACAGCGCAGCAAGCTACGCAGCAGCAAATTCCCGCAACCGCCGACAACGAATATCAAGTCGGCGCGGTTTTGTATATGCAGAAAGCGGCGGAATATCGCGCTTTGACTTATCAGGCGTTTAATGTCGCTAAAATGCAGCTTGACGCGGATTTTGACAATAAGAATCTTAAAAAACTGCCGAAAACAGAACGCAAAATGCCGCGTGCCGTTGTCGTTGATATTGACGAAACCGTTTTGGATAATTCGCCCGCGCAAGCCTCTAATATAAAAAACCGCCTGCCGTTTGATTTGAAAAATTGGTATGCGTGGGGCGAGCAGCGAAAGGCAAAAGCGATTCCAGGCGCGGTTGATTTTTTAAATTACGCCAGCAAAAAAGGCGCAAAGGTTTTTTACGTTTCCAACCGCGACGAAGTGCAGAAAACGGCGACGATTGACAACTTAAAAGCCGTGGGTTTTCCCGACGCAAATATTGAAACCGTCCAACTGCGCCAAAAAGAATCAACCAAAGAACCGCGCCGACAGGTGATTGCGGAAAAACATCGCATCGTGCTTTTAATTGGCGACAATTTGGACGACTTATCAGACATTTACGAGAAAAAATCGGTTGACGCGAGATTTGCCGAAGTTGATAAAACGCGCGAAATGTTCGGGCATAAATTTATCGTTCTGCCGAACGCGATGTACGGAACTTGGGAAAGCGCGATTTACGATTACGGACGGTTGAACGAAATCGAAAAGGCTCAGAAACGCTTGAACAATTTGGAATTGCCGTAAAATCAAATTTGAAAAGGATTTTGAAGGAAACTTTGAACCTGAAAACAAAACCACTGTTTCCAAGATAAAAAATCAAGTTGTGCCGACAACAAATTTATGTGAAATTGACACTTTTACCGAGTCGCTTTAGAGTTAGTGTTTTGACTTTTATCTTAAAGTCTTTTAAGAGGAAAAACACTTATGCGAATACTTATCACGGGCGGCGCGGGTTTCATCGGCTCGCATCTGTGCGAAAGACTTTTGAATGAAGGCAATGAAGTTGTTTGTCTCGACAATTTTTTTACAGGCAGAAAGGAAAATATTCTTCACCTGATGGACAATCATCTGTTTGAATTGATTCGGCACGACGTAACCGAACCGATTCTTTTGGAAGTTGACCAAATTTACAATCTCGCGTGTCCGGCTTCGCCCGTCCATTATCAATACAATCCGGTCAAAACCGTCAAAACCAGCGTAATGGGCGCAATCAATATGCTCGGAATGGCGAAGCGCGTCAAAGCGCGAATCCTTCAGGCTTCGACCTCGGAAGTTTATGGCGATCCGCTTGTTCATCCGCAGCCCGAAACATATTTTGGCAACGTCAACACCATAGGTTTGCGCTCATGTTACGATGAAGGAAAGCGCGTCGCCGAAACTTTGATGATGGATTATCATCGTCAAAATAATGTTGACACGCGGATTGTCAGGATTTTTAACACTTACGGACCAAGAATGAGAGCCGACGACGGGCGCGTCGTGTCTAATTTTATTGTGCAGGCATTGCGCGGCGAAGATTTGACGATTTACGGCGACGGCGAACAAACGCGCTCTTTCTGTTATGTTGACGATTTGGTCGAAGGCATCATCCGGTTGATGAACACGGAAGCCGAAGATATTCATCTGCCGGTGAACATCGGCAATCCGGGCGAATTTACGATGAACGAACTCGCGCAGGAAGTCTCCAAAGCAGTTAATAGAAATACTAAAACTTTACATCTTCCATTACCGCAGGACGATCCGAAGCAGCGTCAGCCGAATATCGATAGAGCAAGAAGTTTGTTAAACTGGCAACCGACCATTCCGCTTGCCGAAGGTTTGAAAAAGACGGTTGCGTATTTTGCGGAAGGAATCAAACGAACGGAAAATAAGAGCGCGAAAATTTAACAAAAGATATAATAATTAGGGGAAAATAGTTTATGAAGATTTTAATTACAGGCGGCGCGGGTTTCGTTGGAAGTCATCTTGCCGACAAACTTATCGGCGAAGGACACGAAATTACGGTCATTGACGATCTTTCGACGGGACGTTATTCAAATGTCGAACATCTCGAAGGCAAAAAAAACTTTCGTTTGATTATTGATACTGTTTTGAATGATAAATTGATGGAAGAACTGATCCGCGAAACCGACCGCGTTTATCATATGGCGAGTGCCGTCGGCGTAAAACTGATTATGGAACATCCGGTCAAAACCATCGAAACGATTTTTCGCGGCACGGATGTCGTTCTCGGTTTTTGTTCGCGTTACCGTAAGCGTGTTTTGATTCCAAGCACGTCGGAAGTTTACGGAAAAGGCGCATCCGTTCCATTTAGAGAAGAAGACGATTTGTTGACCGGCTCAACCGATAAACACCGCTGGGCGTATGCGTGCGCGAAAACGCTCGACGAATTTCTGGCGCTGGCGCACTGGAAGGAAACACGTCTGCCGGTTGTCGTCGTGCGACTTTTTAACACGGTCGGACCGCGCCAAACCGGACAATACGGAATGGTCGTCCCAAATTTTGTAAAATCCGCGCTGATGGACAAACCGCTTTACGTCCACGGCGACGGCACGCAGTCGCGCTGTTTCGGTCACGTCTATGATGTCGTTGAAGGTTTGACAAAAGTTATCGAAACGCCGGAATGTTTCGGTCAGGTGGTAAATTTGGGCAATGCCGAAGAAGTTACAATTAAAGAGTTAGCGGAAAAAGCTATTAAAATGACCGGCAGCAGCAGTGAGATTGTATATATCCCTTATGAAGAAGCCTACGGTGAAGGCTTTGAAGATATGCAGCGGCGCGTTCCTTCGCTGGAGAAAGCCAAACGGCTCGTCGGCTATCAGCCAACCCGTACGCTCGAAACAATCATCAATGACGTAGCGGAACAATTTCGAGAGGAATTAAAAACGGAAACCGCGAAGGTGTAGATGTTATGAAGAAGTTTGTGTTATTGATATTATCTTTTGTTTTATTTGTCAGCGTTGCCGCCGCGCAGAGCGGAGTAAAAGGAAAAGTCCGCGACACAAAAGGCGACGGCATCGGCGGCGCAAAAATAACTGCCCGTCAGGACGGCAAAGATGTAAAATCTTCGACATCAGACCGCACGGGAAATTTTGAATTAACAGGTCTAAAATCGGGAGTTTATAATCTGGTCATTGACAAATCGGGTTACAGTGCGGGCTTGCTTTATAACGTCGAAGTCAAAGATAACAAAGTCAGAGATTTGGGCAATCGTCTTATTTTGACTGTTGACCAAGGTACACAGGTCATTATCAAGGGAAGCGTTTTCGACTCGAACGGCAGAAGTGTCGGTGGTGCGAAAGTCGAAATTGAGAGAGTTTTAAGCGACGGTTCAACCAAAAAAGCCGGTTCGGGTTATGCCAGTTACAGCGGAGAATTCACCTTCAGATTTCCCGAAGGAGCAAACAAATTTCGCATCACCGCTTTCGCCAAAGGCGCAAAGGCAAGCGAAGAAGTCGAAGTTAACAGCGCGGCGATTTATCGGTTGGCGATTACTTTGAATACGGAAAAAGATAATTAAAATCACTCTGTAAAATTGAAAAAATAGCCATCTAAAATCCGCAAATTATTTATAGTTTGAGAATTTTTCTTCTGGGTCAAACCAGATAAGAACATTATCATTACAAATTTTCAAAAGTAAAACGTAGAGATTTTCTTGTCTGTAATTGAAGCGAAACTCCATCCTTCATCTTTCTCAATTCAACTTTTGCGCCTTACGCCGAAAAGCCTTTTGTGACTTTGGAATTGTAAAATTTTCGTTCCGATAAATTCCGAACTTGCCGTGTATTTGTCCACATCGTTTAACTTATCTCTTTCTAATTCTTTAGCCGCGAACAGAGCAAAAGGATAAAATTATTGCAGATAATTTGAAATAAAATTTTGTTGGCAAAATAAATTGAGGTAAAATTAACTTGAGGTAAAAATGATTAAAACAACGAGGAAAACAAACCAATTCAAAACCGTCAGCGTGGCGAAAGACACTTGGATTTTGGAAGTTCCGCCCGAAGTTTGCCGGCAGGAAGGTTTTGCCAATGGCATGATGATTGGCTTGACGCTCAAAAACGATTCGATCTCCGGCGTTTACCTCAAACCGTCCAAAGAAATTGATGATTTCGTCAGTTGCGTTGTCGAAGAAGAAAGCGGGTATTTCGAGGAGATAAAGCGCATTGGCGATTGATAAACCTGTTTATTTAAACCATGAAGAAGCTATTCTGATTGATATTTCTTTGATTTTATAAAAATACTAATAATGTTAAAATTCAGACTGAGGTTTTGATATGTTAAAGACTTTAGAAGAAAAAACGTCTAGAAATTTCGATAGCTGTATCGTCGAAGTTCCGAAAGAATTTGCGCTTGCTAACGGATTTCCCGAAAAATCTTTTGTCAGTTTAACTCTGCGAAACGGCAAATTGGAGTCGGAAATTATCGAATATTCCGATCAAGACGAGCAGGAAGTCGAGGAATTTATCAATAATTTTCCAACTCTTAACAAGGAGTTAAAACAAATTGGCGACTGAAGATTTTATTTATCTCATCGTTCAGGAAGCCGTCAAATTTCACGTTCTCTATATGCGAAAACTCGGCGAAAACCGCTTCGGAGTTTTCGACCGAAACTTAATCGAATCCGCTCTGGCTCGCCCAAAACACGCCGCAATTTATGAAAAAGCCGACATCATCCGCCAAGCCGCAACGCTTCTTTACGGCTTAATCAAAAATCACCCGCGGGAAGGCGGCAACAAACGCACCGCAACATTTTTAACCAATCCATTTTTGAAAAGAAACGGCTGTCGTCTGGAAACGACCGTTCCTGAAATTATCGAATTGGTTTTAGCCGTCGAATCGGACAAATGGAAAGTCGCCGAAATCAAAAACTGGCTGCGCCCGCGTGTTATAAAAGATTAATGTCAAAACCGCCGCCGTCAATCTTTTCAAGTCGAAAGCGGCGAGAACTTTGTATTTTATGTCTGTTATTTTTCCTGCGATATTCACTTTTAATTTTTAGTCACGAACAAATACAAAAGCTCCTGAAAATCTATATTCAATTATTTACAGGGAATTAGTTTGTAATTTGGTTTACAAACTCTCTTGCAACTTCTAATTCTAGGTCTGTTTTTAAATCTTTTGTTAGAACTTCACTAACCCATTTTGGTCCGTGATTGCCAATGCTTTTTACAAAACTTTCTAATTCTCCAACTTCAAGAACAAAAAACCCCTTCTCCTTAAATTTTGCTTGTATTCTTTCAAATGCTCGTGTTGCATTTCCACTTGGTATAAATGATTTTCCAACTTCTTTTGCTTCAGACCAAGCTGAGGCTTTTTTTAGGGCTTTTTGAATTTCAGAAATTTTCCCCTTTGGAAAAATTCTTTCCGTTGTGGAATCAAAAATATCATCAATATGTTTTTTAATATCAACTGCTAAAAATTCAGGTCTTTTTTGTTCAATTTCTCTTTTAACGAGCGTCCAATCAGTTTCTACGTCAGCCCATACGCCTCCTAAATCTTCAAATATTTCTTTCAAAGGATTTGTGTCATTAAGCACGTCAAAGTCCGAAACCACTTTTATAGGAACATTAAGTTTTTTCAATGCCTTAACTGCAGTTGGAATGCGATATTTACCACCACAATGGATGAATAAGATGTCAGGAGCGATTGTTCCGGTGTTGTCATATTGTGCTGAAATTACCGCCGAAAAAAATCTACAATCAGAATCACTTTCGCAAATCACAACTCTTGGATGGAAAAGTCCATTTAAGACATTTGAATGTCTTAATAGTGAATCGTTCCAAATGCTGTCAATGTCAGCACTTGTTAATGAACTTACTTTATTTATTGAACCCTCTCTTTGGATACGAATTATTTTTAGCTTTGTAATATTTGCATCAAGAAGACCTTTTAGAAAATCTTCGCTATGCGTTGCGAGAAATAATTGTCGGGCAGAAGGTAAATCTTTGGCAAGCATTTTTCCCAATAGTCTTGCTTGCGGTGGATGTAAAAATGCTTCTGGTTCGTCAATAAATAAAATTGAATGATTCGATATGAATGCGTTTAATAAAACTCCCACAAAACTTCTCATACCATCACCTTGTTCTTGCAATAAATCCAATTTTTCCAAATCTCTTAAATATCCAGTGGAAACCCTATCTTCCCCTGCTTGAAGAATTGGTTTTTCACCTACATACAAAGGGACTTCACTACCAGCATTTCTATGAACAATTAAATCTGTTCCAAATGCTTGTCTGAAATAATCACTAAATATTTTTTCAAGGTTATCATCTTTTTGCAAGAAATGAATGGGGTGCTGAACTGGTTGGGTTGTAAGTTTAATATTAGACGCAGGATTTGCAGCTTGAAGTCTTTGTTCAGTAGTTAAAATATTTACAAAAAGTGAAAATAATTCGTTTACTCCATTCTGAAAATTGTTCCACCAGCTCTTAGCATTGGGTTCATAAATATTGTAACCATAGCCTTGATAATGAGGATAAGGATTACTATCGGTATATTTTGTCGAATAAGATTGTAAATAGGTAAAAAAATCAGTTTCATCTACATTTCTTTCAATCGTAATATCTTTGAGAACTTTTCCCTTATCTGTTTTTGCTTTTAATAATCGAGCGGCTTCTTTGAGTGAAGCACTTTTGCCTGCATTATTAGGACCGACAAAAACAATAATGTCATCTTTTTCAAACGAAAGTGTTGTGTCGTCACTAAAAGTTATTTCACTTATCCAAATTCTTGGTGTCATATATTATATTTTGATACTTAACTTTAACTTTGGATAATCTAAATATTCAAAAAACCGCTTATGATTTGCAGATATGCACACTTTTTAAGGTGTGCAATCAATATAAATGATTTAGATTAAAATTCAAAAACTAAAAAAGGACGAAGCCAAAACTTCATCCTTCATCTTTTCTAATTCAATTTTGAATCTTAAACCGAATAGCTGCGTTCGCCGTCGAAGTTGTAAAAATTTTCGATTTTGATAACGTCTAAACCTGCGTTGGCGAATCTTTACAATAATAAAACGGAAATATTTTTGACTTCTTAATTTACGTTTTGACTCAAAGTTGACTAGAATATCGTTAATAATTGATTGACCTTAAATGATCTTGTGTTTTAACCGCAAACTTTTATTTGGTGGTCAAAATTAGTTTAATAAATAAAATAATTTGAAATAAAAACAAGCAATAAAATGTCAAAAATTTACTACACTTTAACCGATGAAGCACCGCTGTTGGCGACTCATTCTTTTTTACCGATTGTCAAGGCTTTTACGAAATCCGCAGATATTGAAATTGAAGTTCCCGATATTTCGCTGGCGGGAAGAATTTTAGCCAACTTTCCTGAATACTTGAAGGACGACCAGAAAGTTTCTGATGCGCTGGCGGAATTGGGCGAATTGGCGGCGAAGCCGGAAGCTAACATCATCAAACTTCCGAACATTTCCGCTTCTGTGCCGCAGTTGGAAGAAGCGATTGCCGAGCTTCAGAAAGCAGGTTTCGCAGTGCCGAATTATCCTAGCGAGCCGAAAAACGACGAAGAAAAAGTCATCACCAAAAAATATGCGAAAGTTTTGGGAAGTGCGGTAAATCCTGTGCTGAGAGAAGGCAATTCCGACCGACGCGCTCCGAAAGCCGTCAAAAATTATGTAAAGGCAAATCCGCATCGAATGGGAGTTTGGAAGGCGGATTCGGCAACGTCGGTGGCGAATATGAATTCGGGAGATTTTTACGGAACGGAAACTTCTGCGACGGTGGAAAAGGAAGGAAAATTCAGAATTGTTTTCTCCGGCAATGACGGTTCTGAACAAGTTTTGAAAGATTACGCGCTGTTAAAAGCAGGGGAAGTAATTGATTCTTCGGTGATGAATCTCGTCGCTTTGAAATCTTTTGTTAAGGAAGCGATGGCTGAAGCCAAAGAAAAAAATGTTCTTCTTTCCGCGCACTTAAAAGCGACGATGATGAAGATTTCCGACCCGATTATTTTCGGGGCGATTGTCGAAACTTATTTCGAAGACGTTTTTGAAAAATATAAAGATACTTTTAAAGAATTGGATATTAATCCGAACTTCGGATTAGCGACGCTTAACGAGAAAATTGCCGGACATCCGAAAGAAGCCGAAATAAAGGCGGACATCGCAAAAGCTATCGAAAACGGACCGAGGCTTGCGATGGTCAATTCAGACAAAGGAATCACGAATTTCCACGTTTCTTCGGACGTGATTGTGGATGCTTCGATGGCGGCACTGGTTCGCGGCGGCGGAAAAATGTGGAATAAAGACGGCGACGAAGAAGACACCGTTTGCATTATTCCTGACCGAACTTACGCCGGTTTTTATGATGCGATCATTCAGGATATGAAGGTAAACGGAGCGATTGACCCGAAAACTTTCGGTTCGGTTCCGAATGTCGGTTTGATGGCTCAAAAAGCCGAAGAATACGGTTCCCACGACAAGACTTTCCAAATTTCAGGGGAAGGAACGGTGAAGGTGTTGGACGAAAACGGCGATATTTTGTTAGAGCAAAATGTACAGAACGGCGATATTTTCAGAATGTGCCAAACCAAAGATGCGCCGATTCAGGATTGGGTGAAATTGGTTGTCAACAGAGCAAAACTTTCCGACACACCTGCCATTTTCTGGTTGGACAAAGACCGGGCGCACGATGCACAAATCATCCAAAAGGTAGAAAAATATCTGAAAAATTATGATTTAGACGGTCTCGACATCAGAATTATGGATGTCAAAGACGCAATGCTCGAAACCTTAAAACGTGCCAGAGAAGGCAAAGACACGATTTCAGTTTCCGGCAATGTTTTGCGGGATTATCTGACGGATATGTTCCCGATTTTGGAACTCGGCACTTCGGCAAAAATGCTTTCAATCGTTCCGTTAATGAACGGCGGCGGTTTGTTTGAAACTGGAGCCGGCGGAAGTGCGCCGAAACACGTCGAACAATTTGTCAAAGAAGGATATTTACGTTGGGATTCGCTCGGTGAATTTTTAGCATTACAGGCAAGTTTAGAGCATTTGGCTCAAACGCAGGACAATAAAAAAGCCCAAATTCTTGCCGATGCTCTGGATGAAGCGAATGCGAAATTTTTAGCAACCGACAAATCTCCGGCAAGAAAAGTCGGGCAAATTGATAATCGCGGCTCTCATTTCTATTTGGCAATGTATTGGGCGGAAAGTTTGGCAAATCAAACAGCAAATTCTGAGATCGCTGCAAAATTTGCGACGATTGCCAAAGCATTGAAGGAAAACGAAGCAAAAATTAATGAAGAATTGATCGGAGCGCAAGGGAAATCACAAGATGTCGGCGGTTATTATCAGCCAAGTTCCGAAAAGGCTTACGCTGCGATGAGACCTTCGGCTGCGCTGAATGCTATTGTGGACGGAATTTAAGAATCCAATTTCATCAATTCGATTTTTCATTTATTGACAAGATTTTCTACTCTTCGATTAGGAAACCAACCTGACTTTAATAAAATTTCTGTAATAGAGAAATTGAATCTATCTTGCATAATTTAAATAGAATCAATCTCCTTTGCCAACGCAAAATCATTATGCGTCAAATCGCCTGCGTCGTGCGTCGTGATGGAAAATTCTGCGTAACCCCAACCGAAATAAATGTCGGGATGATGGTCTTTTTCTTCAGCGATTTTGCCGACTTTGTTGACAAAATCTAATGCTTTGGAGAAGTTTTTGAATTCAAAGCGTTTTTTTAGATTTTTACTCTCAACTTTCCAGCCGTCCAATTCGTTCAAAGCCTTTTCGATTTCTTCATCGGACAGTTTTTTTCGTTCCATTCGTTTTTAACTCCGTCGTTTTTTGGTTATACTTTGCTTTTTAGTATAACGATTTTACAAAGGTTTATTCAAAAATGCGTTTTTATAATTTTATTTTAGTTTTATTGTTAGTTGGTATTTTCGCCGCCTGCGCGAACAAGCCGAAATTGGAAACACCGCTCGACACGCTCAAAACTTATACGCAAGCCATTAAGAAAAACGATGTTAAGACGATGAAATCCCTGCTTTCCGACGCTTCGCTGAAAATGTCTGAAAAAGAAGCCGCGTCACAAAATGTGCCGCTTGACGAAATTATCAAACGCGAAACTCTTTTCAACGGAACACAGACAAGCCTGACGTTTCGCAACGAAAAAACTGAAGATGACAAAGCGACAATCGAAGTGGAGAATTCTTTTAATTCGTGGGACACCGTTTTTTTCATCAAAGAAGACGGCGTTTGGAAAATTGACAAACAAGGCGCAGCCAACCAAATGATGCAGCAGATGGATCAGCAAAACAAGCAGCTTGACAGCATTATCAATCAACCTTAAACGATTAAAAATGAAAATTTATCAAAAGTTGGTTTTCGCAATATGCGTTTTGACGTTGGCGGCTTGCGGCGTGTCGGAATCCGCGAATAGTCCGACAGCAACTTTGAAAAATTTTATTGAAGCGTCGAAAACTAAAGATATTGAAACGATCAAAAAACTGCTTTCAAAAAGTACGCTTGAATCAATCAAAAAAGCTGCCGACGAGCAAAACACGACGGTTGACGAAATTCTTTCGAAGGATAACGGAACGCCATTGAAAGAACTGCCCGAAACACGCAACGAAAAAATTGAAGGCGACACGGCAACCGTCGAAGTGAAAAACAAAATAACGGGCGAGTTTGAAACGATTCCGTTTGTCAAAGAAGACGGCATTTGGAAAATCGCGCTTGATAAATTTATGCGGAATCTGCTTGAAAAACAGAAGCAAACAGCGGATGCGCCGCCATCTTCCGCCGATAATACAGAGGCGAACAAACCGGCGAACAACAATAAATAATTACTTTTCAGAGGAGAATTTTTAGTGGCAATTATCAAACCTTTTCGCGCTTTGCGTCCGACCTTAGAGAAAGCAAAGCCTGTTTCCTGTGTGCCTTACGATGTGGTTTACGAATCGGAAGTGCGCGAATTTATCAAACTGAATCCGATCAGTTTTCTGCGCGTAACGCGAGCCGAAGCCGAATTTCCCGAAGAATCAAATCCGCCGAACGAAGAAGTTTTTGCCCGCGCCGTCGAAAATCTGCAAAAGTTTATTGACGAAGAAATTCTCGCCCGCGAAGCCGAACCGTGCGTTTATATTTATCAGCTTTCAACCGAATCGCATTCGCAAACCGGCGTGGTCGCCTGTTGTTCGCTTGACGAATACGAAACGGGAATTATCAAAAAACACGAAAACACGCGCCCCGACAAAGTTGAAGATCGCACCGCGCATATGCTCGCGCTGGAAGCGCAGACGGGTTTAATCTTTCTCGCTTTTCGCAACACGGAGAAAATCAAATCTCTGATTTTTGCGGCTGCTCAAAATAAACCGATTTACAATTTTCATTGCTCGGACGGCGTAAAACAAACCGTCTGGCGCATTGCGCTGACCGAAGATTTTGTATCGGCGTTTGCGGAAATACCGTCGCTTTATATCGCCGACGGTCATCATCGCATCGAAAGCGCGAAACTGGCGCGGACAATTTTGCGTGATAAAAATCCCGAACACACGGGCGCGGAAGATTATAATTTCGTCGTCGCCGGAATGTTTCCCGCCGAAGATTTAAACATTTTGCCGTATAACCGCGTCATCAAAGACTTAAACGGTTTGAGCGAAGAAAAATTTTTCAGCAAAGTGCGTGAAAATTTCGTCATTACGCCGACGGAAGAAAAAGTTCCTCAAAATCACGGCGAATTTTGTATGTATTTGGACGGCAAATGGTATAGATTAAAGTTTGCGGTCAATTATATTGATGAACCCGATGCAATCGAACGGCTCGACGTGAGCATTTTGCAGGATTATTTACTAAAACCGGTTTTGGGAATTGACGACGCGCGAACGAATAAGCGTATCGGCTTTGTCGGCGGCGCACGCGGCACTGACGAATTGGAAAAATTTGTTGACGACGGCACGGCACAACTCGCTTTTTCGCTGTTCCCGACGACGATGGACGACCTTCTCGCCGTTTCCGACATAAACGAAATTATGCCGCCGAAATCAACCTGGTTCGAGCCGAAATTAAAAGACGGACTTTTGATTCATCTTATTTAGTCCAAAGTCCAATGTCCAAAGTTACAAATTAAAAAATCTTTGGACATTGGACTTTGGACTTTGGACTTATTATGTTGGAAACCGAAAGACTCATAATGCGTCCATTGGTCGAAGCGGATGTGGACGATATTTTTGCGATGCGGAGTGATGAAGAAATAATGCGCTTTATCCGCGAACCGCAGGCGCGTGATGAATCTTTCAACTGGATAAAACTCGTTTCGGCGCGTTGGCACAAAGACAAACTCGGATTTTGTGCGGTCATCGAAAAAAAAACACAAAGATTTCTCGGCTGGTGCGGCATTTGGCGTTTGAAGGAAACCGGCGAAATCGAAATCGGTTACGCGATTGACAAAGCGCATTGGGGAAAAGGTTTTGCCACCGAAGCCGCCGAAAGATTTATGCAGTATGCTTTTGAGGAATTAAACGCCGAAAAGCTGGTTGCCGTGGTGCGTCCCGAAAATGCGGCTTCGCGCCGCGTAATGGAAAAACTCGGAATGCGTTTTGTCAAAATCGCCGTCTTTTATGAGCAAAATTTAGTACAGTATGCGATTTTCAAAGATGAATTTTTGCGATCAAACTAATTTTACTTTGATTTTAATATTAATGCGAATCAAGAGTTGAAATTTTAAATGATTTTTAAGTCCTTTCCTTGCGAACTTTGCGCCTTTGCGGGAGAATAATTTCCCGCAAAGGCGCAAAGTTCGCCAAGTAAAACCAAGTATTTTTGAGTATCTAATCCTACTCTTGATTCGCATTATTAATCTTTAAATAACAAATATTTCGGTTTTTGTTCGTCGCGCACGAAACTTTTGCAAATCAAATTTTCGGCGAACGCCTTTTCAAATTCATTTTTGACGCGCGTTTGTTCGCTTTTGGCAAATTCCGTGTCGGTTTTCAGCAAATAATTCCAATCGTTCGGAATCTCGATTGTCCGCGCAATCTTGCCGGTTTCAACGTAATTTTCACCGCTTGCCAATTTTATAACCTTCTCGTCTTCCAAATTCCATTCGGCAAAAAGACGGTCGCTGTCGAGTCCGATTTTTTCGCCCTGTTTGTTTGAAGTCGAATAATCCGTGCCGTAAAAATTCGGTTTATATCGGCGGACAATTGCGCCCAGTTTTTCCAGATTGAAAAAGGCATTTCGCGCCTGTACGGGCTGGAACGTCCATTTTATAAGTTTTATATTTTCAGTCAAGGCTTTTTCGCGCTGCGCCCATTTTAATTCTGCGCCGATGCCGTAGCTTTGAAACTCTGAGGACACAGCCGTCATATGTGAATAAAAAAATTTCTCGCTGCCGAAAAACGCCGGAACAGACAATACAAAACCGACCAATTTATCTTCGGCAAACGCGCCGAGCGTAAAACCGCCCGCGTGTTTTGTAACAACTAAATGGCGAACGGGCGAAATTTCGATGTCGGGCAGCGCGAAAACTTCGCGCTGCAAACGGGTGCAAGCCGTTAAATCTTTGATGGTGTCGCATTCGCGGATAATTATCTTATCTTTTGTCATTCGGCTAAAATTTTCAGATTTTATATTTGGTGAACCAATCTTGAGAAACTTTCTCAATTTGTTTTGAAGCTGTCAAATCCGCAATGTCTTTGACAAAATTTATCAGCAAAAATCTGTTCGCGGGACGATATTTGGCGGGAATTTCTTCGCGCAATTGTTCAATCAGCGACGTTACATTTCGCCCGATTTTGAACAGAACCAACTTTTTTGTATGCGTGTGTTTCAAAAGCCAAACGGTTTTGCGAATCGAATTCGCGCCCGCTTCGCCCCAAAAAAGAAAATCTCCGGCGGCATTGCGGGCGATTAAATCGGGTTTGTAACGCAAGCCGACTTTTATTTCGATTTCCAGTGTCGGAAATTCTCCGACAAACATCGCGTAACCGAGTGCTTTCATCAGAATATGTTCGTAAGATTCGCCGCTTCGCTGCCACAAACGAACACGCTGTCCGGCTAAATTAAAATCGTGCAGCATCGGTTTTAATGATAAATGTTTAATGATAAACGGTAAATTTCGGATGGGATTTTTTTTCTTAACATTTATGACGGAAATTTGATATGATAAAAATCGCCGGCAAATTGTTTGATGCCGAAACATTCCCAACACTAACCACTTCCCGATGTCTTCAAAAAACAGCCTCGAAATAAAAGGAAATATGCGCGAGCATCCGCTTGCGGAATTGTTAGTCGAATTTGATGGACGAAAATATCGAAATGGCATTGCCCTGTTTGGGGCGTGCCGTCCATTTCAACAAAAACAATGCTCGCTATCACGCTTTTTACGGCAAAGCACTGACATTTGACAAATCGCAGCATCACAAAGCCGAAGCCGAACTGCAAGCCGCCATCAAACTCAATGCGGAAAGTCCTGATTTTCGTCTTATGTTAGATGAATTTTTTATGCAGGTCGGATTTCCAAAACGCGCTGAAGGCGAACTGAACAGACTTTTAGCAATTTTCCCGAATAATAACGAAGCACAAACTCTGCTCGACAGCATAAAAATTTCAAAGTAAAAAGGCAAAAGTAAAAAATGGAGAATAATTGCAGTCAAATACTTCGCATAATTTGATGACTTTCTGTTAAACTTCATTTTACTTTTTACTTTTGCCTTTTTACTTTTTACTTTGAAATCTTATGGAAAATCTGTCTATTAGAGAAGACGGTTCTGAAGAAAAACTTTTAAAACTTGCTGCCGCTGCCGATAAATTTGAAAGTTACGCGCATTCGCACACCGAACGGATTGCCGCGCTTGCCGATGCGTTGGCGCAAAAATTTAATTTTGCGGCGCACGACCGTTTATCTTTGCGTCAGGCGGCGTTGGTTCACGACATCGGCGAAGTCGTGATGAACCGCGATTATATTAAAAGCAGTCAAAAACTGCGCGAAGACGAGCGCGTTGATTTGCAGCGTCATCCGGTGATCGGCGAACAGGAAGCGGCAAAACACGGACTCAATCGCGCCGTGCAGTTACTTGTTCGTTGGCATCACGAATGGTGGAATGGAACGGGTTATCCCGACGCTCTGGCGCAGGAACAAATCCCGCTGGCGGCGAGAATTTTGCGCGTCGCCGACACTTTCGCCGCCTTGACCGATGCGCGCCCGTACAGCGTTCCGATTTCCGAACAGGAAGCAAAAAAATATTTAATCGAATGGGCGGGCATCGAATTCGACCCGAAAATTGTTAAACTATTTCTTTCGCTCGAAGATTTGCCGGAATTAGAATTCTTATTTCGTAAATCGTGAATCGTCAATCGTCAATAGATTAAAATGATTATAAATAGTTTTTAACTTTTTCCTTTATTCACGATTTACGATTCACGAAAAATTTATGTTCACAAAATCAATTACGCCGCACGGATGGTTAGCTTTTGAACTCAATGTTCTGCGGCGTTTGAAGTTCACTTCCGTTATTTTGCCGTTCACTAACGAGCCGAATCTCGGCGCGTATCTCAAACGCTGGAATGTGCGCGTTCTGGCAAATGATTTGATGCAGTCGGCGTGGATAAAATCCGTTGCTGTCATTGAAAATAACGCCGAAAAATTATCTGACGAAGAACTTAACAGGATTTTGGAAGATGCTTACGTTCCGCATTATCGTCTGCAAAACGAATCACTGAAAAATTGGTTTAACGAAACGGATGCGTGGTGGTTTGACAATGTGCGCCAAAATATCGAAAAAATCTCGTCGCCCGTTTCAAAAGCTATCGCTTTGAGCCTCGGAATGAGCGTCGGCGATTACGCCTTGTCGTTTGATTCGGAAACTTTGGAACTGCGACAACCACTCTCCGTCGTTTATAAACGTCTGCAAAAGGTTCAGCCCGAACCCGTCAACAACGGTCAAAACAATACTTGTCAAAACAAAATCGCTAACGATTTTATCGCTGAAAATTATATGGATTTAATGTTTCTGCGGCTTCCGTCGGCGCACAATCAAAACCGGCGAAATTATCTGGGGAAAACGGCGTGGCGCGAAGAGTGGCTGCGTTCCGGCAGTGGGTTTTGGGACGATTTGGAAACTTCGCAAGCCGGAAAACTCGGAACGCTGACCGAAACCAAATCGCAGTATTTACAGTTTGTCGAAGACACTTTGCAGACGGCTTCGCACATTCCAAAATGGGCAGTCGCGCACGTCGAGAACGGTTTTGTTTCAACACAGGAAGTGGTTGAAGTAATCGGACGCATCCGGCGCGTTAACACGATCTTCTCGAAAGATTTTTCCGAATTAACCGGAACGAAAGCAGTAATTATTACAGCGTAATCTAAAGGATAAAGGCAAAAGGATAGGGGATGAGGGGAAAAATAAAATTTAGTAAAAAGCAGATAATACAAATTACTTTCTACTTTTGCTTTTTTACTTTTTACTTTTCACTTTTGAACTTATGATATGTTTTCATTAAACGAAAAAATAAAACAAAAAGCCATCGAAATCGGCTTTCACAAAATCGGCATCGTTCACGCTGAGCCTCTCGAAATCGAACGCGAACATCTCGAAAACTGGCTTGATAGAAACTTTCACGGTGAAATGCGCTGGATGGAGCGTGAACCCGAAAAACGCGCCGACCCGAAACTGCTTTTTCCCGAAGCAAAATCACTTATCGTCGTTGCTTTAAACTATTTCACGCCGCACGAACACGAAGAAAATCCCGAAAAAGGGAAAGTTTCGCGCTACGCTTGGGGCGACGATTATCACGACGTTTTAAAAGAAAAACTGCACGAACTATTGGCTTTTATTAGATCAATTGACGAAACCGCCGACGGCAAAATCTGCGTTGACACCGCGCCGATAATGGACAAAGCGTGGGCGGTTCGCGCCGGATTAGGCTGGCTCGGCAAACATTCAAATATTATTACCAAAGAATACGGTTCGTGGATTTTTATCGGCGAAATTCTGCTCAATCTGGAACTCGAATACGATAATCAAATAATCGAAGACCACTGCGGAACTTGCACGGCGTGTCTGGACGCTTGCCCGACAAATGCGATTGTCGCGCCTTATATTGTTGATTCCAAAGCGTGTTTGTCTTATGCGACAATCGAATTGCGCTCCGACGAATTGCCCGCCGAAATTTCCGAAAACTTAAACGGCTGGCTTTACGGCTGTGACATTTGTCAGGACGTTTGTCCGTGGAACCGTTTTGAAAAACCGACTGAAGAAGTAAGATTTGAACCGCGCAAAGATAATGTTTCTCCCCATTTGGATAAAATTATTTCACTTTCTCACGACGAATACGTTGAAAAATTTCGCCGCAGCGCAATGAAGCGAACAAAATTAAACGGTTTGAAGCGAAACGCCAAAGCACTAAAGAAAAATAATCCGTAATCAGCTCCCAAATCTTTCATTTTCCATTTTCCATTTTTCATTTACTGCCTGTATCATTTAATAAATGAATAATGTTTTGCGCGATGCTCACAACCGAATAATCCGTGACTTGCGCGTCAGTTTAACCGACCGCTGTAATTTTCGATGTTTTTACTGTCTGCCGAACGGCGAACCGCCGCTGGCGCGAAAAGATACGATTCTGACTTTTGAAGAAATCGCCGAACTTTGCGAGATTTTCGTGTCGCTCGGCATCGAAAAAATTCGTCTGACCGGCGGCGAACCACTTCTTAGACGAGATGTGGAAAAACTTGTGGAAAAAATTGCAAAGCTGAAAAATTCAGATTCTCCAAATCCAAAATTAGTTGATTTAGCTTTGACGACCAACGGACACACACTTGCAAAACGTGCCGGAGATTTGAAATGCGCCGGACTTGACCGCGTAACAATCAGTTTGGACAGCCTCAAACGCGAAAATTTCAAACGCATTACGGGCGTTGATAAATTGAGCGAGGTTCTCGAAGCAATCGAAGCGGCGAAGAGCGCAAATTTGCAGCCGATTAAAATAAACGCCGTCATCGTGCGCGGCTACAACGATGATGAAATTGTTGATTTTGCGCGGTTTGCGCGTGAAAACGATTTAGCGATGCGCTTTATCGAATTTATGCCGCTCGATTCCGGTCACGAATGGAAGCGTGAAATGGTCGTTTCGGGAAAGGAAATTCGCCGAAAAATCAACGAAGTTTTTCCGCTGAAATTAAAACAAACTTCACGCGGCGCGGAAACGGCTTGGAAATACGAATTTGCCGACGGCGCAAAAGGCGAAATCGGCATTATCGCGCCCGTTACGGAAATGTTTTGCGGCGCGTGTTCGCGCATTCGCCTGACCGCCGACGGACAAATCCGCACCTGTCTGTTTTCCGCCGCCGAACACAATCTGCGCGACGTTCTGCGAAGCAGCGAAAACCGCCAAGAAGTTATCGAATTTATCAAATCAGTCGTTTTGCAAAAAGAAGCGAGGCATCATATCAACGATACAGAATTTAAGCAGCCCGCCAGAACAATGAGTTTTATCGGCGGCTGAATTTGATTGTAAAATGACGAACCAAAGATGAAACGCGCTTGAAATTGATGCCGATTCACCGGAAAAGAATCAATGGGCAAGAAATTTGTTTGCTGATTAGTTTGGAAATAAAGCGGAAGTTCTGTTATTTATTCGGATTGAGTCTTTGAAGGGAAAAATTTTATTTTGGAATTGTCAGGATTGGAAGTCTGATTCCCTGCTATTACATAATTTCTATTTGCAAAGCGTGTTACAAGTTGATTGTGAGCGAGAAAAAAAATCCAACTGTGATGAAGTTCGGCGGTACTTCCGTCAAAGATGCGGAAGCGTTCGCGCGTGCCGTTTCGATTGTCAAAGGCGAACGTGAAAACTCGCCGGTTGTTGTTACGTCGGCGATGTCGAAATTTACCGATGCGCTTCTTCAGGCTTTTGAGATTACCAAAAAAGGTGATTTTGAAACGGCATTTGAAAGTTTGCAGCCGCATTTTGAACGTCATACAAAAGTTGCGGAAGAATTGACGAATAAAAATCAGCAGAAAGCATTTCAAACCGAACTCGATTTTGCGAAAAAAGAATTAAGCGATTTGCTGATGCGGGCGGCGCGGCGCAGTCTGCCGCTTTCGATGCTCAAAGATGCGATTGTTTCTTACGGCGAACAGCTTTCATCGCGGCTTTTGGCGGAAGTTTTGAACGCAGAAAACTTAAATTCGCGGCAGATGGACGCGCGGCGTTTGATTGTAACCGATGATGAATACGGCGCGGCGCATCCGGTTTGGGACGAAACGGAAAAACTTATTCGGTTAGAGTTGCAGCCTTTGATCGAAGCGGGCGAAATTCCGGTTTTAGGCGGATTTATCGCGGCGAGTCGCGGCGGCGAAACGACCGTTTTGGGGCGCGGCGGTTCGGATTATTCGGCGGCACTCGTCGGTGCGGCTTTGCGGGCGCGGGAAATTCAGATTTGGACGGACGTAACCGGCGTTTTGACGTGCGATCCGCGAATTTGTCCCGAAGCGCGGACATTAAAAACTCTATCGTATGAAGAAGCGGCGGAACTCGCTTATTTCGGCGCGAAAGTTCTGCATCCGAAAACGATTAAACCGGCGGTTGATTACAAAATTCCGGTGCGCGTCTGCAATTCGCACGAGCCGGATGAAAAAGGCACGATGATTTTAGCCGAAACGGACATCGTACCGAATACGATAAAATCAATCGCGCACAAAACCGGCATCACGATTTTGCGAATTTCGTCGGCGCGAATGCTCGGCGCATTCGGTTTTATGAGTGCGCTTTTCCAAATTTTTGAACGCTACCGAGTCGTCATTGATGTGATTTCGACTTCGGAAGTTTCCGTCGCACTGACTTTGGATAATACCGATTCGCTCGAACAAGTCGTCAAAGAACTCGAACGGCTCGGCGATGTCGAAGTTGAACACGAAAACGCCGTCGTCTGTGTCGTCGGCGAAGGTCTGCGCGATTCGTCGGGGCTTGCCGCGCAAATCTTTTCAACCGTCGAAGACATTCCAATTTCCCTAATTTCGCACGGCGCGTCGAGCGTTAATATTACGTTTGTTATCAAAGAAGATAAGGTCGCTGAAGCAATTAGAAGACTGCATTCGGAGTTTTTTAAAAAAGAAGCTGAAGAAATAGCTGTAAAATAAATTTTGAAGATAAAAAGGAATTGCCAAATGAAAAAAATTGTTACGATAATTTTATTACTGATTACGCTGCCAAATCTGGCGGCAGGACAAATTATGAGTAAAACACAATCGCAAAATCAAACGAAAAAGGATTTAGTTTCAACCCGCGAAATGGACAGAATCAACTGGATGGAATTCAAAGAAGTCGTGCCGTCGAAAATTCAGACCGTTTTACTGCCGACAGGAACGCTCGAACCGCACGGCGTAATCAATAACGGCGCGGACAATACTGCACCGATGGCAATTGCTCAAACAATCGCGCAGCGCGTCAACGGAATGATCGCGCCGACGCTGCCGTATGGAATTACGGGAAGTATGCAGGCGTATCCGGGCGCGTTTCAGATTACGGAAGAAGCGTATCGCCCGTTTGTCAAACAGATTTTGCAGGGTTTGGCGAAAAACGGATTTAAAAACATCATCATTTTAAACGGACACGGCGGCGGACAAACGGCGGTTTTGCAATCGGTTGCGGCGGAAGTCGCCCACGAACAAAAAGTGCGAACTCTGGTCATCAATTGGTGGTCATTTGCCTCCGATGAAACAAAGCAGGTTTTCGGCGAAGACGGCGGACACGCCGGACTCAATGAAACGGCTTTTATTCAGGCGATTGATCCGACATTAGTTCACCCTGAAAAATACAACGACGATATGGCGACCGCTTATCCGACGGCGGGAACTTGGTCGGCAACGCCTTTTCCGTCTTCAATCGGACTTTATCAAAAAGGACAAGGTTATCCGAAATTCGACCAAAAAAAGGCGGACGAATATTTCGTCAAAGTTACCGATAAAGTCGCCAATCTGATCAATGAAGTTGTTCGCAAGTGGAATCTGGCGGGAGTTTGAAAAGTGAAAAGTGAAAAGTGAAGAAGGTGAAAGATATTCTAGCTGCAAACGATGCTTTTAAACCTTTTTACTTTTCACTTTCCCTTATCTTTTCCAATAATTTTTTATCTTCACGTCGAGCATCGGAAACGGCACATATTCGACCTGCCTGCCCGATTCGCGCAGTTTTTCGACCATTTTGACTGCGCCGTCGGCGTTGCGCGTGTGAACAATGACAGTGGCGGCGCGATTTAATTCCTTATTTTCATTGAGCCATTCGGCAACTGCGTAGCCGGTGTTTCCAAAGTCATTATGATCGTTTGATTCGTAATGATGCGGCAACAAATCGTGATCGAGAAAAATCGCGTCGTAAGCATATTTAGATAAAAGTTCTTTGGCTTCTTCAACCGTTTCGGCAATATCCAATTCATCACCTTCAAATCTTTTTATAAACCAGCGATGCCGTCGTTGATCGTCATCAAGCAGAAAAATCGAAATCGGACTTCGCTCGGCTTTCAAATCGGCTAAACCAAGTCTTATCAATACACTACGCAAAATACTCATAATTAAAACTTCCCGCAACAAGATTTCAATATATCATAGTGTCAACCTGCAAAACATTCGGCGAATAAAATATTTAGTCTTTATGTAAATTTTTTGTTAAATCTAAGTCCTGTGTTTTCATAAACTTCACCTTTTCGATTATTTACACTTTTATTTCAGCCCGATTTTTATTGGCTTTTAAATGACAAAATAAAACTTGAAATCATTTGTTTCAGTGTTATAATTCAAAACTACTTCTGAATTATTTGAAGAAAAACTCCCGACAAAATAAGATTTATCTGTTGGATTATTTTCCCGAATGCCGCAAGAAACAGCGAAAATTCATCCGCTCTTTGCCGTGCCGAATCCGGCGCAGGACACACCTGAGCGCGAATTTTACGACGCGCCCGAAAGCCGCGACGAGCCGGAAGTCTGTCCGCTGTGTTTCGGTACGGGAATGGAAATTGTTGCGGGAAAAGGCGCGCGCGCCTGCAAATGCCGGAAGCAAAAATCGCACTCAAATTTAATTGACAAAGCGCGAATTCCGAAACGCTACACTGATTGTCATTTCCATAGTTATCGCGTGATGAATCCTTCCCAGGAACGTGCTTTTCGCTTTGCCTCGCGGCTGGCGATGGATTATCCGGCAGTTGAACGAGGGCTTCTTTTTATGGGAACGGTTGGTGTCGGCAAAACGCATCTCGCTGTTTCGATTTTGAAAGGCTTGACCGAGCGCGGTTTTAGCTGTCTTTTCTACGAGTTCGGGGCACTTTTGAAGGAAATTCAAGGTTCGTATAACACCGTTTCGCAAACTTCCGAGTTGAATGTTCTCGCGCCCGTGTTCGATGCTGAAGTTCTCGTTTTAGACGAAATCGGCGCGTCAAAACCGACTGATTGGGTGCGCGACACGATGGCGCACATTATCAATACGCGCTACAACGACAAAAAAATGACGGTTTTCACCACCAATTATCTGGACGAAAGAAAAGCGGAACGCGATGAAACTTTGGAAGACAGAATCGGCGTTCGACTGCGTTCGCGCCTGTTTGAAATGAGCAAAACCGTCATCCTCAGCGGCGAAGATTTCCGCCGTACATTCGACCACGTTACACCGATCAAGAAAAATCCCAGATAGTGCCGGAAAATCCGCGTAAAATAAAATCTCGAAATTCTTAAATAATTACCGAAAACTCTTTATCTTTTCATCGTATTAGGCTATGATGTCGTTGAAAATCCACATCTTTCAATAAGGAGTCAGCTATGAAGTTCTCTCGTTTTTTGTGTCTGTCTTTATTAGTAGTTTTTTCACTTACTTTTACAGTTGCCCAAACCGTTTCGCCGACCGAATCGAAAACCGAAAAGGAAAATGAGCAGAAGAAAATGCAAGAGCAGGTTTTGAAAATGCTCGATCAGGCAGTCGGCGATGCGGCGATTCTTAAATTGCCGCAAAACAGAGCGATTGTGTATGCGATTGCCGGAGATTTATACTGGAAATTTGACGAAAAACGCGCCAGAGAATTGTTTCGCAGTTCGGCTAATGACATCATCGTCGCCAATGTCGAAGCCGAAAGAGATAAAAAAGCCAACGATGATCCTTACGCGCAGGTTTTTGAGTTTGATGGCGTTCGCAGTCAGGTTTTACCGATGATCGCCAAACACGATGCCGATCTCGCGCTGGAAATGCTCGTGCAGACGCGAACCGCCAAATTAGCCGAAGCGTTAGTTAAAGTAACCCAGCCGAACGCTAAACAAGACGGCGATTATCTTAATTTTAATCCCGAAAATTTTCGCGTTCAAAATGAAATCGCCCTCGAACAGAGTTTTGCCCTGCTTGCCGCCGAACAAAATCCCGATAAAGCCATCAAATTGATAAAAGACAGTCTGGCAAAAGGAATTTCGTGGAATGTTTTGCCGCTGCTGCAAAAACTCAACAAAAAAGACGGGAAAAAAGCGGCGCAGTTAGCCGACGACGTGATTAGTAAAATCGTTGACACGGATTTGACCAAGAAAAAAGACGATTTAAACGCGGCGATTCGATTTTTGCAGTATGCGACCAACCCGAATTTGCCGAAGGAAACGAAGGAAAAGCCGTTTAAATTTACCGATTCACAGCTAAAAGATTTAGCGAACAAAATCGCCGACACTTTTTTGCAGCCGTCAAATTCTATGGAAATGATGATGGCAATGTCGCAGGCGATGTCGAATCTGGAAAAAATCGTGCCGGAAAAAATCGGTATGCTCAAACAGAAACAAACGGAAACGATGAAAAATATGCCGCCCGAAATGAAGCGATTCGAGCAGCAACAGAAAATGTGGGATCAAAACACTAAGCCCGAAGACATTCTCGCCGATTTGCCGAAGTTAAACGAATACGAAAAAATTTCGGCGTATCAATCCATCAATAACAAACTCGCACAGATGGACGACGAAGCGCGGGCGAAAAAAATCATCGAACAAATACCGGACGAAAAAGCCCGCGCCGATGCGGGCGAAAAATTTGAGTCGGGAAAAATCAGCCGTTTGGCGAAAGACGGAAAACTCGACGAAGCGAAAAAGTTAATCGGAAATCTGGGCAAAAAGAAAACGCAGATTCAAAAATTAGTCGCGCTGGCGATGGAATTTCAGAAAAAAGCAACGGACAAAGACCACGAAACCGCCGTCAATTTAATGAAAGATGCCAAAGCGTTGGCAAACGAATATCCCGAAGACGAAGACGAACTCAACGATCTGATGGAAATTGTCAGAGGTTACGCGACAGTTGATTCAAACGAAGCGTTTCGCATTTTCGACCCGATTGTTGACCAAATCAACGATTTTGTGCAGGCTTCGGCGATTTTGAGCAAATATAACAAGCGTGATCAAAATTTCAAAAAAACCGAGCTTTTGATGAGAGTCAACGGCAATACTTACAACGGTTTGATGCTTTTTCGCTACATCAATCAAATCCAACTGCTCGGAAAAGCCGATTTAAACAGAATGATTACGCTTTCGGACAAGTTTCAACGAAACGATGCCCGGATAATCGTTAAACTATTTGTCGCGCAGGGATTTCTAAAAGAAGATAAAAAAGATGAAAATAACGACAGTTCCGGCGGAATTATTGTATTTGGTTAAGTGAGAGATTAATTATTCAGTGATCTGCTTCTTGATTCGAAAAAAATGCCGCGACTTTTCGCGGCATTTTTTTAAGTTTCAGTGACGAAAATCGTTCTACAAAATCTTTAGCAACTGCGTCGCCATTGCGACATAGTCTATAATGCCGCCCGGCTCTGTATATGAATTGCGAACATAAAGAACTCCGTCTTTGGTCAGTTCAATATTCTTCTTTTTCGGATCGGCGATGTTTGTCAGCACAATGCGTTTTATTTTACTGCGAACAGCCGCGGCAGCTTCTTCACTTTGTGCGCTCGTGTCCGAAGAATCCGTGCAGACGCGGCGCAGTGCATTGCGAACCTGAAGAAGTCCTTGATTGCCAACCAAAGTTACTCTTTCGGGTATTGCCGTAAAAGAATCGTAATCAACTTCCATTTCAAATTTGAAATCTCCGCATTTTTCGATGATTTCTTGTTTGTATTGTGGAATTGTCTTGTCAATTTCTTTCTTTTCTTTGGCAATAACCAACGATTGCGCGGAAATGGAATCCGCCGTTCCGAACATAAAAAATCCCGCACAAAAGGCGATGGACAAAAATAAGCCGACATAAAATCTTCGGTTGGCAGTATTGGAAGAACTAAACTTTTTCATAAATTAACTCCTATATTTTGTGTAGTGAATCAATTCGATTAATGACTTTTTAGTTGTAGGAACTGTAAAAAGATTAAAGGAAACATCTTGAAATAGCAAATTTTTGCGTCGGAAAATTTACATAAAGAGATTATGCAGACAATAAATTTTTAAGAGTTGCGCTAAGCAAACTTTATTGTCTTGTCGAATTTGAAAAGTTCACTTATAAATTTTATTTATTCTGGTCGTAAAGATATAAACCCAGACCGAATTTTGAAGCGGCGCGGCGCAACGCCATACTTTCGGAATTGCTCGAAGAATTTCCGTAACTGTCGAGTTCCTCGTCTTCTTGTCCGGTTGCTTCACGGAAAACAACGCCTTCCAGACACGGAATCGAAAGCCGGACGATTAAAATCAGCTTTCCGCCGATTGATTCAATCGAGCGGATTTCATAATTCCAACCGCTCGCATAATGATCGAGATATTTTATTGCATCGTGCCACGCAATATATTTGATGTCTTTGCCGCCTTGTCTGCGCGTGCGAAGATGCCGCTTCGCCACGGGTTTTGACAAATCAGCTACGATGTCGCGTATCGAACGCAATTCAAATTTACTATCATTTTCCGCGAAATTTTCCGTCGCATCTTCAAATTCTTCAACTCCGATTGCCGCTTCCGCCATAATTTTATTCTCCTTTTCAAAATACATTGTTTCACAGATGAAACAATATCATTGCTTTTTTGAGAAATCAAATTACAATAATTCTTTGCTTCAAAATTTTATATCGTTACGGCTTCGCGGTATTCGCCCCAAACCTTTCTCAATTTATTGGAAATTTCACCGACAGTAACGTAATTTTCGACCGCTTCTAAAATTTTCGGCAATAAATTTTCGTCGTTTCGCGCCGCTTTTTCCAAATTATTTAATGAATTTTCCGCTTTTTCGCCGTCGCGTTTTTCGCGCAATACTTTTAGCCGTTCAATTTGTCCGCGTTCGATTTTTTCATCAATCGTCATAATCGGAATTGTTTCATCTTCTTCGATTTGAAATTTATTGACACCGACGACAATTTCGGTTTCATCTTCGACAGCGCGTTGATATTGGTACGCCGCTTCCTGAATTTCTCGTTGCGGATAACCGTTTTCAATCGCTTTTAACATTCCGCCCATTTCATCAATTTTTTCAATATATTCGACGGCTTTTTCTTCGATTTCACTGGTCAATTCTTCAATTGCGTAACTTCCCGCAAACGGATCAACCGTGTCGGCAACGCCTGATTCGTAAGCGATGACTTGCTGCGTTCTGAGCGCGATTCGTGCCGCTTGTTCGGTCGGCAAACTCAATGCTTCGTCCATTCCGTTAGTGTGCAGGGATTGCGTTCCGCCCAAAACTGCGGCGAGTGCCTGAATTGTCGTTCGCACGACATTTACTTCCGGCTGCTGCGCGGTCAAAGTCGAACCAGCGGTTTGTGTGTGAAAACGAAGCATTGTTGATTTCGCACTTTTCGCGCCGAAACGCTCTTTCATAATCCGCGCCCAAAGACGGCGCGCGGCGCGAAATTTGGCGATTTCTTCGATTAAATTGTTGTGTGAATTGAAAAAAAATGAAAGACGCGGCGCAAAATCGTCAATTTTTAAACCGACGGAAATCGCCGCGTCAACGTAGGCGATGCCGTCAGCTAAAGTAAATGCAACTTCCTGCACGGCGGTTGAACCGGCTTCGCGGATGTGATAGCCGGAAATCGAAATCGTGTTCCAATTCGGTACATTGTCGGCACAAAAAGCGAATGTGTCGGTAATCAAGCGCATCGAAGGTTTCGGCGGAAAAATATAAGTTCCGCGGGCAATGTATTCCTTTAAAATATCGTTTTGGATCGTTCCTTTAACTTTGTCGAAAGCGACATTTTGCTTTTTGGCGACGGCTAAATAAAGACACAAAAGCGTCGAGGCGGTAGCGTTTATCGTCATCGAAGTCGAAACTTCGTCCAAAGGAATATCGTCGAACAGCATCAGCATATCTTCTAAAGAATCAATCGCCACGCCGACTTTTCCAACTTCGCCCGCCGCCAGCGCGTCGTCGGAATCGAGTCCGATTTGCGTCGGCAAATCAAACGCTACCGAAAGTCCGGTTGTGCCGTGTTCGAGCAGATATTTGTAACGCTCGTTAGATTCTTCAGCGGTCGCAAAACCGGCGTATTGGCGCATCGTCCAAAACCGTCCGCGATACATATTTTTCCGCACGCCGCGCGTGTATGGAAATGCGCCTGCGTCGCCGATGTCGTTTTCGTAATCAATATTTGTGTTGTTCGGATTAAATTCCGTCGGCAGTTCGATGCCCGAAGAGGTCTGAAACTTTCCGCGTCTTTCCTGTGTCATATTGCAGTAGATTAACACAAAAATTTCTTGTCAAAAAAACATCAGATGTCATACTACGCAAATAAACGGCAAATCGGATAATGAAGCGTCTGTGCAGAAATATAATTTCATTTCGACGAATTGATTTTCAACTCTTTAGCGGCTCATCCAAACGATTCCGAAATAAATTGGATTGACTCAATTACCGAATCTCTCGACAGCAAATTATGGCTTGGATTGTCCTTTATTCTCTCTGCACGGGACAAAAACATTGTTAAAAAGATATTGAAAAAGAAAACGGATGTGTTTTTGAGCTAAAATAGCTCTCATCATATGAAAAAAACACATCCGCATGCTTTTCAGCATTGAGAGCAAATTTATCATTATAGCGGTTCTTAGAATTGAGCGACTGAGTTCAAAAGTGTAAGCTACAGGAATCGAGACTTTTAAGAAACAATCAGCGGTTGGAATTTTGCTCCGGTGGTTCAGGAAGATTTCTGAACTTCATTGAGATATTTTCAGTATCAACTACTTCCCACTTTCGCAGTGCCCAGCCGGTTTTTAGTTCCCATTCGGCACGAATTTTTCCGGCGAGGACGCGCGGGTTGCGGGCGTTTAGACCCGAACCGGTTTTAATGTCCAAGACGATAGTCGCATGATTGCCTTCAATCCTTTTATCGACGACGGTGATTTCCTTCGGTTCATTTTCGACAAACGTCCAACTGATCGGCTCGGCGGTTCCGTTCTCGTCTGGAATTTGCCTGACGCGCGTGTAATTGATGCGTTCGCGGATTATGTCTTCGGTAAGTTCGGGCAAGTCGTTTGTTGACGCCGAAGCAGACGACTTTTCATCACCTTGCGAAGAGGACGGCGCACAGCCGAACGAACAGGCTAACAGCAAGGCTAATCCTAAAATTGTTGAAAGTGTCCGGCGCGGCAAATGTCGAATGTGCCGAAGCAATTTCATCGTTAGCGATATGGATTCATCTAAGCGTTTGTGTTTTGCTTTAGTCTCCGGCATAGCTAATCTCCATTCGGCGGATGTGACGGCTGGCGAGGAACAACACGACACCTGTAAATATAAGCAGACTCGGCACGGAAATCCACGCGGGCGTCGGTTCGATCAGCACCGCGAACGGACCTTCGGACATCGGCACGGGGACGAGCGATTGCAGATAGTGAATCACGCTTATCTTTTTCAAAAACGGCGGCAGCAGAAAGTTGAGCCATTCCCAGCCGTATAGCAGCAAACCGGGAATAATCGGGTTGCGGAAAAACAGCCCGACAATCAGAAATACCGCGCCGTAGCCGACACAGGCGAGGATTGTTACGCCGAGATAAGTCAGCAACTGATTTGCGCCCGCGCCGCCCGCAAAGTATCTGGCTGACTCTGACGGGAAAAGCCAGAAATAGAGTATCAACATCGAACCGACGGTCGTGATGCTGAACAACACTATTGTTGCGATGAGTCCCGACAGATATTTGCCGACGAGCAGAACCGCGCGTCTGACGGGCGCGAGAAAATAGTAATGAAGGCTTCGGTCAATTACCTCGCCGCGAAAGAGATTCATAAAAACCCACGCGCAGCCGAAGAAGACGAGCGTGCGAAGAATCAGCCCGCCGTAGATTGCCGCGTAAACCTGGCTTAATTGGCTGAAGTTATCAAATTCGTCGGTCGGCGGCGGGAAAAGCGCGAGCAAAGAGAGCAGGACGAGCGGCGCACCAGCGATTAAATAGAGCAGAAAAGCACGGCGGCTCAAAAAGTTTTTCTTGATTTCGAGACGCAGAATCGCCAGCGTTTGCCGCGTCCACAGCGACCACGAAGACGCGCGCGGGCGCGGCTGAATCACATCGTTTGCGGCGGGCTGTTCTTTAATCTCAGATGTTGAACTCATCTAGGTTTGCCCTCCGTCGGATGTGATTAAGTATTGATAAACGGCGTTTAAATCATCATCAACGGGCGCAACCGATTCGACTTGAAGATTTTGTTCCGTGATTATCTTGTTAAGTAATAAATAAAAATCATCCGGTCGGCGCGTTTTGACAAACAAGCCGTTCCGGTCGTTATGAATGCGTGCTTCGACGGTGTATTCGTGTTCAAACAAACGCGCGGCTAATGTTTGCGGTCGGTCGCAGCGAATTGAAATCTGAATCGGATGTTCTTCGATTTCATCGCGCACGCCGTGGACTTCGCCTTCGGCGACGACGTAGCCGTTGTGCAGAAGCACCACGCTGTCGGACATCATATCTACTTCGTGCAGAATGTGGCTGGAAATAATCAGATACATTCCCGCGTCGGCAAGCGAGCGAAAAAGTCGAATAATTTCGGCACGCGCCATCGGGTCAAGCCCGTTCAAAGGTTCGTCCAAAACGAGAACCGACGGGTTATGCGCGATTGATTGGGCGAGCCGGACGCGCTGCCGCATTCCTTTGCTGAACGCCGAAACTTTGCGGTCTGCCGCTTCCACCAGCGACACTCGTTCGAGCGCGGCGTTGGTCAAATCGGCGGTTTCCTGTTTCGTGTAGCCATGAACGCGCAGGTAGAATTCGATAAACTCGCGGGCGGTCGCGCCGCGCGGAAACGAATCGAATTGCGAACAGTAACCGAGCTTTTGAAACATCGCTTCCGGCTCGTCCGGCGACATACCGAGAACGCTGATGCGTCCCTGCGTCGGCTTGAGCAGTCCGGTCATCAGATTCATCAAAGTCGTCTTGCCCGAACCGTTCGGTCCGACGAGACTCGTAATGCCCGGCGCGATTTGCAAATTAACCCGATTAACGCCGAGAATTTCGCCGTAAAATTTCGATACGTCTTCAAACACAATCATTTTGTCAAAAGACACGGGCACAGAAGGCACGGTTGATGCCGTCGCCGTCGGAGACGATGCGGGCGCAGATGGCGATTGTGTTGATGATGTATTTGTCGTCGGTGTCATTTAATCACCTCGTAAGCGCGCACTTTACGCGCGAGCAGCCAGACGCAGACGGCGCAGATTAGCGCGATGACCAGCCACGAAGCCCACAACGGCGGCTCAAGTAGCGCGATGTCAAAAAATTGTTTATCGTAAATCGGATTACTGACTTTTCCGTTGATGTGTCCGGTCTGCCGCACGAATAGTCCGAACAATCCGCTCCAAATGCTTTTCATCGTCGCCCACAAACTGATTAAATGCCCGTTGCGCGTCAGAAAAAGCTGATTGATGATTTCACCGAACGCGGTCGGCACGAAAAACAGTCCCAACAACGCGCCGCTCGCCACCACTCGCCATTTGAGAAAAGACGACACCGCGAGCGCGAGCAAAGACAGCAGAATAATCCAAATTATGCTTCCAAAAAAAATCGTCCAAATCATCCACAGATTTGCCCACATCCATCCGAAACCGGCGAGCGACGATTGAAAAAAGAAGAGCAGCAAGCCGGGAATCCACGTTATCAGCGACAACAAAAACACAACAACCGCCATTTTGCCAAGCACGTATTCGGCGCGGGAAAGCGGGCGGCACAAATAGAGCGGCAAAGCATTATTCGACAAATCGCGCGAAATGAGCGGCGGCGCGATTAAAACCGTCAGGATAAAACCGAACGCGCACTGCATCTCGACAAAAGTCAGAAAAAACGAAGCGTCAATCGGCAAAAGTTCGCGCACGTTGATTTGCAGCACCGCGAGCGCGTTCGCGTTGTGATGCAGATAAACCAGAATAGTCGCAATGAGCGGGTAGATAAAGCACAAAATAAAAATCGTCGTGAACAATTTCGACTTGAAAGTTTCGCGCAAAGCGTAGCGCGGAATCACCAGAAAACGCGACAAGGCAGAGTGCGACTCGCCTTCATACGCGCCGTATAAATGTTCATAAACTGCCATCGCATTCTCCCGTTCGCCTGTGCGTTTCTTTCTCAATGTGTTCTCGTGGTCGACTTGCTGGGACTATACATCCCATTCAAGCGATGTATAACGAGTCATAGCATTAAATGCACCAATTTTAGCAAGTGTCGGAAGAACTTCCTTTATTCGATTTAGTGTGCATTCAGCCAAAATTATAGTATCTCGAGGCAAAAAATAACCTGAATGCATAATTTCATATTCTACGTTCTGTAATGCCATAAATTCTGGTCGAACGAACGTGCCATCTTCGAGTTCAACAAAGGCTGCTCCAAACCATTGTTTCATTTCTAACATTTCCTCTCCACCATACTCTTCATAAAAATATGGAGGCAAATGAAGTTTTGGATAGGTATTTATTGTCATAATTCCTTTTTCATCACAATGATGCGTTCATACTATCCGTCATGTTTCCGTTTTCCATCGCCTTCAAAAAAATGTCTTCGAGCGAATCGCGCTTAAAATTGAGCCGTCTAATCTGAATTTCGTGTGCTTGCGCGAGGCGGTATAAATCGCTGATTTCGACAGTCTCATTCATAATCAATTTGATACGCCGCTCGCCTGACAAAGCGTATTCGCATCCTAAATTGCCGATTGCTTCGGCAAACGCCTTACGGTCGCCGCCGCTTGTTTCAAGCTCGATAAATTTACGGTTCGCCTTGCGCTCTTCTTCGAGATTACAGTTGGCGACAAGGTATCCGTCCTTCAACACGAGAATATCGTCGCAGCATTCTTCCACGTCGCGCAAAAGATGCGACGACAAAAGAATTCGAGCGCGACCGCCGTCACGAATCTGACGAATCAGCGAAATCATCCGGCTGCGCGTCGGCGGATCGAGTCCGTTTGTCGGTTCGTCTAAAATAATCAATTTCGGTCCGTGAACTATCGCCTGTGCGAGCTTGGCAAGCTGTTTCATTCCGAGCGAATAAGAATCAACCGGACGATAACGCGCTTCGCCCAAGCCGACATAAAACAACGCTTCGTGCGCCCGTTCGAGCGCGTGTTTGGCAGGAATACCCGAAAGCTCTGCCATCAAACGCACAAAATGAACGCACGACATTTTAGCGATAAACGAATCACTCTCCGGCATATAACCGATTTTTCCTCGCACCTGCTTTGCGTCCGTCGTAATGTCCTGCCCGAAAATTCGCGCCGTCCCGGAAGTCGGAGGGTGAAAGCCGAGCAAAGTGTGAATAAGCGTTGTCTTGCCCGCGCCGTTCGGTCCGAGCAAACCGATAGCGCGTCCGCCCAACGCGCCGTCGAGAGATTTCAGAATCGGACGTTTTCCAAACGTCACGCTGAGTTGTTCAAGTTCGATGACACTTGTCATACAGCCATTATTTTACGGTTATCAGTTTTAACAAAAACGCTTCATCATAACACGACGAACAACGACGGACACCCAAAAGCATCCGTCGTTGTTCGTGCTAACTCGCGTTATTTCTATTCATTACTTCTTATCTACGTTCTTATCGCCCAATGCGTTCATTAAAATGTGCTGCATCTCTAACGAATTCGGCAGACCGATCAGACTCGCCGGAGATAAGCCGAACGCGCCGCCTTCCGTGTTTGCCGCCAGCGTGATGCGGTCGCCCTGCGCGTAAGCATAAACAAGAGTCGGCGGCGCGTTTGCGTCAATCGAGCCGAACTTCTGACGCTGTTCCTCCATCAACTCTCCGCCCGCATTCTTCATTTTTTCTGCAAGCGGCGCGATGAGCGGCGCGAGGTCGTGATAAAAAATCGCGGAGAAATTCGTGTTGCCGTCCTGCGGCAGCGCACTCATAAATCTCGACGAACGAGCGAGCGTGTTGCCTGCATCGCGGTTCGCAATCGACTGTTCGAGCAAAGCGCGGCTCGGCGCGGCGATGATATAACCGTTCGAGTAAGTGTAATGAACCTCAAGTCCGGCTTTATCAGATTTTATCGAGTAAAAAGTGCGTCCACTCGCCGTTTCGTTTTCCAAAGTCAATTTGCCTTTGCCATGCAATATGGAAAATTGGTTTAATTTTTCAATCGCGCGTTCAAATGTTCCCTGCAATTTTGCTTGGTCATAAACTTCCAGAATGACTTTCCACGAAGGAGTCGGCAAAATCGGACCGTCAATCGCAAAGGCGAATTCACCTCCGAGCGGCGCGGCAAAATCGTTGCGAATACTGAAACCCTGCTGTGTTTCAATTTCTTGCATTTGACGACGCAAGTCCGGTTTGACCGTTTCTAAAAATCCGAGCAAATCGTCAACCAGCAGTTCCGGTTTTTTGACGACGAAGGCGGTGGCGACATTCGCGTTTGGCGATATGAAATCTAACGCGCCCATCGAACCCGGCGCGGCGAGCCACGACGCGATGCCGCGATTCGATTCGCTGAACGTCAGCGCGGCGCGGCTCAAAGTTTTGCCGCCGACTTCCTTCTGTTCGACGACGAAGTGGCGCAAATTCATCACGCCAATCTGTTTGAAACCTGCTTGACGACGCTCCGCGTCCGGCTCGCTATCTTTGTTGACCGTCTGCTCGATGATTTTTTCGAGATCGGCGGCAACCACGATTCCCGCGCCGTCTCTGTAAACGTCGTTGATGCGCTGATTGAACGGCGAACCTGCAAAATTGCTCTTGCTCGATGCGTTCAGCGTCGTCGCCAGTCCGCGCAGACTTTCGATTTGCGGTGATGCCGCGAAGATGTCGTTGTGAATCCAGACGAATAATTCAGATTTGGTCCGGGCGTTTTTCGCGCCCGTCGTGTTTGGTTTTTCGGTCGTTGTCGGTGCAGTTTTCGTTATTGTCGCCGTCAACGGGTCGTCAATGATGCGAACATTCGGCAAGTCGCCGGATTCATTTGCCAAACGCGCGAGCTGACCGTCGAGATACGCGCGGAAGTTTCCTGCATCTTTCACTTCGCCCAAAACGAGAATGCCGCTCGGCTCGTTTTTCGCATCCATTGCCGCGCTGACGACGATTTCATCGCCTAATTGAGAACCGAATTCGCGCACACGCGCTATCGTCTGTTCATTAATGCCGATGTTGTCGCCTTTGTTGCCTTTCCACCATTCGGCGAGTGCCGGATTCTGGCTGATGCGCTCCTGCATAATGCGCTGTGACTCGGCAAGCGACTCGGTTAAGTTTGGCAGCGCGGCGTAAAAGACAGTGTTTTCAGGAACTAAATCAACGAATTTGGAAGAATAGCGAATACCCGGAAGCGCGATTTTTTGATTAACGTCGCGTCGTAGTTTTGCAAGCTCCGAAACGAGATTCGCATATTTGGCGGCATTGCGGCTCCACGCGACGTTCTCCCGCACGGAAGTTTTTTCCAAACTACTATTTGTCGTCGTCTGATCGCCGGGAAGTAAAGTTTCGTCTTTACCGGAATGATTGACCTTGACTTCGCCTTCAACGACCGAAACGCGCGAACCTTTCGTGCCGCTTTCGACCGCGAAAATCGTGCCTTTGACCGAGACAAGTGAATCGGGAGTTTGAACATAAAGACGACCGTTGTGCTGTTTGGCGGCTTCAACGATGACATCGCCGTGCGTCAGATTGACGGTTACGCCGCGCCGGTTTTCGCTTACCGAAAACTCGGAACGCTCGCGCATCTCAACCGTCGAACCGTCGGCAAGCCGCAGCACCGCATTTGAATCTTTTGCCGTGCGCACGCGTTCGCCTTTTTGAAGCTGCTCGCCCGCTGCAAGCTGGTGACTTTCTTGATCAGAAACCACATAGACCGCGCCGTTCGCATTTTCGAGAGTCGCCGCCAGTGTTGTGCCTGACCAATCAAAACGCTCGGAAACAAATAATCCGACAAATCCCAAACAGAGGACGAGCGCGGCGGCGGCACTCCAGCGCGCAACATTGGTTCTGCTCCATCCGTTAGGAATGTTCCACCGATTCGTGTTTGCGCGTTGCTGTCCACTTGCAGTGCGCCGCGAGTGTTGACGCGGAACATACGTCGCCGTTTTTGCTGCATTTTGCGTGCGCTGCGTTTTTAACGCCTGACGACACGGAACGCACTCGTTCGTATGGTCTTCTAAAAGCAGCGTGCGAGCCGTCGAAAGTTTCTTGTCGAGATACGCCGGAATGAGCGATTGGAAATCCGCGCATCCGTTAATTTGTTCGATATTATTGCCAGTACTCATTATATTTAACTCTCCTAAAGGTGCATTTGCAGATAAAGAATTCTCCGCTTGTTGACTAACTCGCGCCCAAACACGCGCCGCAGACTGTTCAATGATTGATGAATCTATTTGCTCGTCGCGGATGCCGCGCGTCGTGTCGTCTATAATGGCATCTAATTCTTGTTTATTATGCTTCATAATGTTTCTCCAAATAATTGCCGATTTCTTTCCGCAGACGTGTTCTGGCGCGGTGCAGCGTAACCGCGACGACCATTTGCGACGTGCCTAAAATTTGCGCGATGCGAGCGTTGTCATAGCCTTCAAAATAACGAAGTGCGAACGCTGTCGCGGCACGCCCTTCGAGTTTTGCAACTGCCTGACGAATAAGTTCGCGCAGCTCAACGTCCGCTAAATTGTCTTCGGGACTCGCCACCGAAAGTTTCAAGTTTTGATCGAAATCTATGACATCCAAAGAGACGGAATTGGCGCGCGTTCGCTTTCTAATCAAGTCGAGTGAAGCATTGACCGCCGCCCGATGCAGATAGCCACCCGCGTTCGGCGAAAAATCGCGCCGCGCCTGACTCGGAGTAAGGCGCAGGAAAATAGTCTGCAAAACGTCCTCAGCGTCGCTTGTGCTGCCCGTAATACGATACGCGATGCGGAAGATCGCTTTATGATAATCACGAAAAAGAACCGCGAGTTCTTCAAGCTCTGCGCTTCCCGCGATCGCCTCATCCGGCGTCGCACTTTTTGCGGAGTCTATAAAATCGCTTTTTAATAGCATGTTGGCGGTCGTCGTGCTCACGTTTGTCTCCTTAGAATCAACTTCTATAAATATAAACGTGCGCCGCAGCGGATTATTAACAATAAAAAAAATAAATTTTCAATTCTGGTGAAAAATTATATCTTCTCTAGGTATTTAGTCCTAGAGCATGCCAGGATGACTAATCATGTTGCCGTCCGGTTTATCTATATTGAACTTGAATAATCTGAACAGCACCTAATCTAAAATATTTTTACGGCTAAAAAATTTCTGTAAATGGCATTTGCATGAGGTTATCTGACTTATACCAATTCAAATTGAAGATGACGCATTCAATGGGGAAGCCCGCTCCGCTCGTAAGGGCGTAGAACATCAGCTAGCAAAGACACGCTTACTTCGTGCGTGTTTCTGCAACATACGCCAATCTCATTTTGAATTGGTATAAAGGAGGTTGCGGGCAAATTTACAAAAGAATCTAGGGAATTTATCAGTTAATTTTCTCGCTGACTTCGTTCCAATATTGCACTAAGGCAAATAGGATTTTATTCATTCCATAGATGTTAAGCTAAAGCCTACTGAAAATACGAAGTGTTTAAAAAGAGTAGTGATACTGTTGCCGAATTCAATGTGCTAATCTCGCAAATCTTGAAATTCGTGTTTTTGCCATCGGCACTTGATTCAAGAAATTTATTGTTCTTAAAAGATTGATGCCAGTCGCTGTCGCTACTTCCTGCAAATGCGTTTTCGAGAGTCCGATATATCTCGAACGCCGAATCGTGCCACGTCTGATGCCTTGCGAAAGGGTTCCTTCAATTCCGGCTCGCCCTTTGTATTTCTTTCGTCCTTCAGCACTTGTAAATAGTGCGCGTGTTTTCTTTAAGGCTTCGTGCAACTCTTTTGCCTGCAACAATAATTGTCTTGGTTTGCCGTCTTTACTTCTTACACATTTAGCACGATTTTCACAATTCAAACAATCTTTTTGCCGAAACTTAACTTTTACCACTTGGCGTGAATAGGGAGCTTTGATTTGGCACTCCTGCCAACCAATACTTCTTTTGCCTGCCGGACAAATAGCTTGCTGTTGATCCCAATCGATTTGGAACTGAGTAGCATCAATTCCGCCTTCACGAGATTGCCAACTTGAGTTGATACGGGTCGGTCCAAATAATTCGATGCCGTATTTATCGGCACTTTGCACCAAAAGTTCGGCATCAACATAACCGGCATCAACTAAGTGGCGCGATGGCAGTAGCTGCTTGTGATGAAGTGCCGCTTGAATATCTGCTGTGCAGGCAACATCCTGTGTCGTTGCCGGGGTCGTATGGACATTGGTGATTAAGTGCGGCAAATGCTCATCACAAGTTTCACTTAAATGAACTTTATACCCTGTCCATTTGAGTTCATCTTTCCGGCTATATTTGGCTTCTATGTCATATGGCGATTCAATTGAGGCAGCCGCTCTGAAAGTTTCGGCTCCTTGTCGCCAACGCACTTCATCGCTTTTTTCATCGCGGATGTAATGTTGTTGCCAGACTTTTCGCAATGTTTCGATCTTTTCCAGCTTTGATAAAGCACTTTGCTGTTCAGTAACCAGTTTGATTAGTTGAAAACCATCGTCACCAATTTGGGCAACGAATGCCTCCCGTGCTTTCGCCGTGCTAGGCAATCGTGATTGTTCGGCGCGTAAAGAATAACGCTCAAACCATTCAGACGGTGAGACTTCTGCTAACCATTCAGGGACTACGGTTGCTAATTGATTAAGTGCGGCTCGCATTGTTTCGACCACCATTTCCAACCGATTCATGACGCGGATTGCTGCTAAAACATGGGTTGAATCAGTGCGTTGTTTACCTTTAGCTTTTAATAGTTTCCTCTCTCTGAACAACTCAAGCATTCGGTCGAGCAAAAGCGTTTGCTTTTCATAACTTGTCAGTCGTTCCCGAAAACCGCTCAATACCGAGTAATCAAAACCGGAATCCGTCAACTCCAAGCTCAAAGCATACTTCCAGTCGATCCGTGAGCGGACGGCATCGGCAGTTTGTCGGTCGGAAAGGTTCTCCAAAAACTGCATGACAGTTATTAAAGCTAATCGCCAAGGGGCATATGCCGGTTGACCTCGGCGTGGATAAATAGTTGAAAAATCAGTATCTTCAAACAAAGTACCAAGTTCATTACGGATTGAAATATAAAGATTACCTTTCGGAAAAGCGGCTTTGGCGACACGAACTGTTTCTAAAGGAATAGGTTCAATAACAGATGGTTTCAAAGACATGGCATTGCTCCTTACATTATTGGAATAATGCCATTATATCTAAAACAGCCTGCATAAATGAATTCGGCAACAGTATCAGAGTAGTTTTTGGTCAGTTCTTATAAAAAGCTTTGGAATTACGTTAAAATTAGCGTCCAAATTTATATAGTGACGTTTTTAGACAGATCAAAATGAGGAAATCTGTGAAAATCTCAAATTATCTCGAAAGTTACTATCAAATCCAGCATTAGCTTTTGTAAAATTACATTTTGATTTTTATGATGAATTCTAAGTTGGCACACCATAGGCACACAAATAAAAAAGGCAAGTATTTAACTCTTGCCTTTTGTTCTTGTAAATTGTTGCAAATTAACAAGAAATTAAGATATTTTGGTGGAGTCGAGGGGGATCGAACCCCTGACCTCATGACTGCCAGTCATGCGCTCTCCCAGCTGAGCTACGACCCCGATTCTGCCTGATGTTTTGCCGTTAATACAAAATCGGCAAAGAACTATAATTAAACAAATTACCCGCCAGCGTCAAGCCGCAGTTGAATAATAATGTCGGAAAATTTGAAAAAACAATAAAACATTCGCTCTTTACTATTGTCTGCCGACAAAGATATTATCTTTAACTGATACAAATTTATTTTTGGAGGATTTTACGAATTTATGAAAACGGAAACGATAAAATTTGATACTGCGGGCGGTGCGAGCAGTGCTTATCTGACGATGCCCGATGAAGTCGGCGAAGATACAAAAGCCGTTGTTTTGATTCACGAATATTGGGGTTTAGCCGATCATATTAAGGATATTGCCGGACGTTATGCCGACGAAGGTTTTATTTGCGTCGCGCCCGATCTTTATCGAGGAAAGGTTACAAAAGATAAGGAAGAAGCGGCGCAATTGATGAATAATCTGAAAACTGAAGACGGTTTGGACACGATTAAAAACGCGATTGCGAAGGTGCGGGAAAAACACGAAATCGAGAATTTCGGCATTACCGGCTATTGTATGGGCGGAACTTTTGCGTTTCAGGCAATTTGTCATTTGGAAGAAGGCATCAAGGCGGCGGCAGTTTTTTACGGCGATATTCCGGACGAAGACTCTTTAAAAAATTTGAAAGGTTCGGTTTTATTCATCTCCGGCACTAAAGACGAATGGATAAATCCGGGGAAAGTCGGCGGAATGGAAAAGATTGCCGAAAGAGATATGCTGCCGATTGAATCGGTCAAATACGAAGCCGATCACGCATTTTTTAATGATACGCGACCGCAAGTTTACGATGAAGAAGCGGCAAAAGACGCTTGGGCGAAGGTCATCGCATTTTTCAACGAAAATTTATAACTCACGTTACGCAATTTTGGTTTCAGCCGCTTTTAAGTAGCTTTCCGCGCTGGCGCGGAAAGCCCGATAAATCGGACTAAAAATCTGCAACCGTGTAACGTAAGTTATAACTCCTTACTACCTGATAAATTTCACTCGAATAAATCTTCTGTAACCGATTGGCTAAATGAAGCGTCTTATGGTGTAACGCTGATTAAATCGCTAATTATACAAAATGAATTATTCGACAACATGGCAAAATCAGGTTTCGCAATCTTGCATTGATGAAGAAAGAGCGGAAGTTTCGGTCTGTGATAAAAAGACGGACGGGCAACTTATCGAACTTGTTTTAGCAGGAGAAGAGTCAGCTTTTGAGGAGATTTTTGAACGCTACAAAAGACTTGTTGCCGGTGTCGCAAGTTATTATTTTCAGCGTCCTGAACAGATCGAAGAAATAATTCAGATGAGTTTTTCCAAAGTTTATTTTGAGATCAAGAACTTTCAAGGGAAACACGAATTTTCGTTTGCGGGTTGGTTGAAACGGATTACGGCAAACGCTTGTTTGGACACGCTCAGGAAACAAAAAAGAGAGCCTGAAAGTTTAACTTGCGAATTTTCTGAGATTGAGATTGAAACTTTATTTGCCGATGTTCAGCCCGATAAAAAAACGATTGAGGATATTCTTGTTGAAAAGGATTTAGCGGAAAAACTCCTGTCGCATATTGAAGCGGAAGATCGGGCGATTTTGCGTATGTTTTATGAAGATGGAATGGAAATCAGCGAAATTGCGGAGATCACGGGCTGGTCAAAGTCAAAGATAAAGATTCGCACATTTCGTGCGAGAAAGGCTTTGCGAAAATTATTGAAAAAATACTTGTAACCGCTTTTAACCGAAAAGCGTCTTTTGTAATAAGAGATGAAAAGACAAAATCTGAAAAATAAGGAAATTGACCAAATCGGAGGCAATCTGCTCAAGGTTACGAAAACGAGTAATGAGGAGATTGAAAAAGTTGTTGCCAATCCGCAACTGTTCGATTCGATCAAGACACGAATCAAAGTCGATGAGCAATTACATCTTGAAACCAAACACGGTTTTGTAAATTGGAATTGGTTAAAATTGTCTTTTATAAATCGTCAAGCGGCAATAAGTGCAGTTGCAATTTTGGTTGTGTTCGTAATTTTTTCAGCTTTGATTGTTATTAGGAATCAAGAATCAATGCAAACAGCAGAGAAACAGGAAATAGTTAAAACGAAGATTCAGCCAAAAATTATAAAAACTGAAAGTTCATTACAGGATTCTGAAATTGAATCTGAGAAAGATTTTGCATCTAAATCTGAAAAACCTGACAGAAATGAACAGATAACTTCCAAAAAGAAAAGTTCAAATATACCGAAGCGTGTGCAAAAGCAAAAGATTGTAAGAAAAGAATCCCCGCAAGTTGCAAAGAAAGAACCACAAAAAGTGTTTTATTCGTTGCCATTTACTGAAAATGATGAAATTGGAAACGAAAATTTACAAGTTGTCAGCACAAAACTTTCAAAATCTGAATTGTTTGCTCTCGGCGTAAATCTACAGCTTGAAAATGAAACTTCTACCGTCGCAACCGAGCTGCTTATTGGAGAAGACGGTGTGGCAAGGGCAATCAGAGTGGTCGAGAAATACTAAGTCAACAACAAAAAAAATAGGAGAAATAAAATGAAAACATTAATAATAACTATGATAAATATCGTCTTATTGGCGACAATCGGAAATGCACAAGAAACTGTTTCAGATAAATCTTTAAAGGAAAGTAAACGAACTAAACTTGTCGCCGAACTTGAAAAAGTCGGTGAAAATGAGCCGATTTTATTTAGAAAAGACACAAAAAATAAATCATATTCAGCCGAAGCTGTCAGCGAAAGTATTCAAGTTCTGGTTGATGGAAACAGAATCACCAGAAGCACAACAATCAAGATGTTCCGTGACAGCGAAGGAAGAACTCGGCGAGAAGGAAACAATATCGCGGGCAATTTCAGCGGTTCGGATATAAGCGGCTTTGCTCCTGCTTTTTCATTGGGCTTTTCAAATACGATTTCTATCTATGATCCGGTTAATGCTGTTCGCTATACTTTAAATCCCAAGACAAAAACGGCTCGCCGTTATGATAATCAAAACCCATTTGCAGTGGCAAAAATTATTACAAATAATTCAACACTACCAAAAACTCTAAAAACTAAAAATTTTAGTGAAATGAGTGCGGAAGAACGTGCCAAAATGGAAAAGAAATTCGCTGAATTGGAAAAAAACTATGCTAAGGTGACGAAAGAGTATTCTAATGTAGAGAAAGAGTATTCTAATGTATTGATTTTGGGAAGTTTGGGAACTTTATCTTATAAATCAACCAAATCGGAATCGCTTGGAACGAAGACGATTGAAGGAGTCGAAGCCGAAGGCACACGCACGGTCAAAACCATTGAAGCGGGAGCTGTCGGAAACGACAAACCGATAGAAATCGTCTATGAAAAATGGTATTCCAAAGACCTTGAATTAATCATTTACTCACGCAATTATGACCCTCGTTATGGCGAACAAATTTATCGTCTTATTAACATTGATCAAACCGAACCCGATAGTTCACTTTTTACCGTCCCTTCCGATTACAAAATCGTTGATGAAAAGCCATAAGAATTTTTTCAATAATATTGTAGAGATAAACATAATTCAGTCTGAAACGAAGAGCTAAAATGATTAACTTAACGCATTTATACAAACAACTTTATAAAAGACTTCCGGTATTCATAATTATATTTACATTTTATAGTGTGAATTTTTCTCAAACTCTAACAATCATAGACCAAGATTATGAGAAGGCTAAAATTGAAAGCCAAAAACAAAATAAATTACTGTTAATTGATTTTTATACTACTTGGTGCGCTCCTTGTAAACAAATAGAAAGGATGATATTTAATGATGAAACAATAAGTAGTGAAATGTCTAAGTCTTTTGTTGTATTAAGATATGATGCCGAAAAAGACGAAACGCACCGACTTTCATTAAAACATCATATCGGCTCTTATCCGGCGACCGTTGTTTTAAATTCGGATCAATTTGTGTTGCATAAGCTATACGGCTTTGGCGGACCCGAGAAGGATTTGGTAAAGAATTATCAAGCATTCTTAAATGAAGCAATGGTCAATAATTCAAAAAACGACTATGTAAAGGGTGTTTCAAATACCACAAAAGATTTAGTTTATCCGAAATTTTACGAAGACTACGTTTTCAGAAAGAATACGAAACTGGACGAAGAAAAGGTTTTGAAAGATTACTGGGGTACTAACAAAGACTATTTATCGGAAGTATCATTTGCCGTCTTTATCTACTTTGGCGGAACGGACGAGGTTGATTCATTTTTTCTCGACAATCTTCAAAAATATGAATCTCTTTATGGAAAAACCGACGTGGGTTATGTCAAAAGCAAAATGTCGTTTACGAAGTTTGCGAAGGCAATTGAAGCAAAAGACAGAAAATTGCTTGCTTCAGCCGTCGAGTTTGCCAGGAAAATTTATGATAAGGATAAAGCGGACAAATATATTGATGTTTGGGAACAAAATATGCTTGTCGAGGAAAACAAATGGAATGAAGCCATCGAATTATTTGTCGCCCGGAAAAAGCGTGAAAACCTTGATGATGATTCAACCTATTATTTTTGCTCGACTGTAAATGAAAAGTCCGACGATAAAAAGACATTAGAAAAATGCGTTTCTTTAATGAAAGATGTAACCGATAAAAAGCCGGAATCTGAATATCTCAATACTTATGCCCATTTGCTTTACAAGACAGGCGATTTTAATCTGTCTAAAACAGTATTGAAAAAAGCAATCAAAATCGGCAAATCGAATAAAGAAGATACTCAGGATAGTGAAAAATTGCTGAAACTTGTTCAGGATAAGATTAACCAGAAGCCATCTCAAAAATAACGATTAAAGATTTCTTCACCGAGTTTAGTGTTTGAAATGAACACACCGCCCAACAAATCATTGGACATCCGGTTTTTGCCCACGTCAATTCAATCGTTCGGCGGCTTCCTGTTTCTAACTTATCTCGACTTTATCCATTTTTTGAACAGTTTTTGCAATCTGATTGGCTTGATTTTATAAGTGTTGAAATATCATCGGTTGGAGTTTTCAAACATTCCTGTTTATATTCAATTTTTGAAAACTCTAACCGCAACATCGAAAAAATTAAGCCTTTATTTACTTTGCTAAACTTCACAATGGATAAAGTCGAGCTAAGAAATTACCTGAAAATTAAAAATGTCAAACCAAACGATGTGATTAAATAATCCGAGTAAAGTTCTGCTATGAGCGTTCATTGGCAAAATTACTCTCTTTACACCTTTTTGCGTAAGGTGAGTTTATAAATAAAATTTGAAAATCTATTTGATATAAATCGGGTTTGAAATTATCCAAGGCGTTTTATCAAAGGGACTGCCGAGCGTGTCGAGATAAACTTCGATACGATAAGTTCCTTTTTCTTTTGCCTGAAAACTAACTTTGGCAGTTTCAGCGGTTTCGGCAACTTTTTCGCCGTTTCTGAAAATGATAAACCGCGCGTTTTGCGGCGCGGCGGCTTTCAAATTTACGCCTTGAAATAAAGAAATTTCATCGCCCTGAATTTTATTGTCCGTGCCGTTTTCCGCTGAAAACGAAAAGCCGCGCGTGTCGCTTAAAACATCAAAACCGATGAATGTATGACCGTTTTTAAGCGCGGCGAGCAGGTTTTCCTGACTTAATTGTTTATCTTTTTCGAGCAAAATATGAGTTCTCACAAGATGGAAAATTGTTTCGTAATGATCAATTTTCAGGTTTATGAATTTTCCGCCCGTGTCGCTGCCGAAAAGATGAAAGCCGATGTTTGAATGCGCGTCGCTTCCGGCGAAAAGTGTCGTTTTGCGCTGCTTTGTGATTTCGTCAAATTTTTGCAGATTCTCGTCGGGACGCTTGAAATAATCGGCTAAAACGAGTTCGGGATAACTGTAATAAGACCAAATAGTATCTAAAATCGCCGAAAACGGATTCATTTTTTTGGCGTTGGTGTGCAGACTGAAAATCTCGATGCCGTCGAAATCGGAGTTCCACGTTTGGAATTTTTCAGGATAAGTTATAAGCGCGATTTTGTTCAGCGCGTGATTTTTTTGCAGAAATTCATTTGTTTGCAAATGGTTGGCTTGGACGGCTTCGGAACTTCCGGGCAACAGCAAAAATCTGTCGGTCGCCGTATTTACTTCCTGACCGCCCACAAACAAAACTCCGCCGTGAATGCCTTGTAAAGTTTGCGCCGAAGTATCGTAAAGTTCCGAAGTATGTTCGGTCATCACGACAAAATCGAGATTGTTTTTTTGCGCTCCGTCAATCAGTTCGTCAAAACTGCCCGTGCTGTGTCCGCCTAACGATGTGTGAACGTGAATAATACCTTTGTAATCATTGAAATTTTGATTTTCGCTTTCCGTCCGCTGTGTTTTAAGCGATGAAATTTTATCAGCGAGCTGACCTATTTGATAATGGTGATAAATAAAAGGAATTTGTGCCAATAGCAGAACGCCAAGCAGAATTAAAATTATTTTCTTCCAAAGTTTCATATTTCAGTTATCAGTTATCGAAATTGATAACTGTTGACTGCTGACTGCTAACTGAAAAAGTCAACGGAAACGACCTTTTCGGCAATTTCTTTGCCCATTTTCGCAGCTTCTTGGTGAGTTGCGTGTTCCGTATAAAAATCAAGCGCGTCGCGGTTCGGATAAACGGCGACCAAACCTAAATCAAAAGAACGCTCAAGACGCAGAACGTCAAAACCGACGCTGAAACTTTCGATATTCGGAATCACATTCGGCAGATTTTTTAGTTTCGCAATATGTTCTTCGCGCTGTTTTTGCGTCGTTTCAGCTTTATATTTCCAACAAACAATGTGTATCAACATAATATTTAAGTAAAAAGGCAAAAGTAAAAAGTAAAAAGTTATGAGTATTTAGTTTTAATTAATAAACACTTGTTTGGATGTCTTAAATTTTTACTTTTTACTTTTGCCTTTTTACTTTTGCCTTTTTACTTTTTCCACTTCGCACCATTTTCGCGTAACTTCGTGTCGGTATGCAAACATTTTCTCAAGTTTCGGCACAATTGCAAACGGCGCGGCGATTTGTCCGAAAATCCATAACGGCGGTTCGTAATGAACTTCGTCGCGCAAAATCGCGCCGTCTTCGTGCGGTTCGATAATGTGATCGTGCCGCCACGAATGAAACGGACCGGAAATCTGCACGTCTTCAAACAAACGCGGCGGTTCGTAGCGCGTGTGTTCGGCAACCCATTTGACGGGAAAAATTCCGAGCATTTTCATTTCAATAATCGCGCGTGAACCGATTTTGGAAATGTCGGCTTTTTGAATGACTTTCGCATTTTCCCACGACGGAATCAACCGCTCAAAAGCGTCGGGCAATTCGTGAAAGGCGAAAACTCGTTCGGGCGCGGCTTTAATGATTGATTCTTTGATGTATTTCATTTTAAGAGAAATTTCCCGCAAAGGCGCAAAGTTCGCTAAGTAAGAATCAAAAAAAATTAAATAAATCTTCTTTGGTTTTCCTTTGCGCCTTTGCGGGAAATAATATTACAAGTTATTAACAACCCGCCGAATGCCGTTTTTGATCAATTCGACGTTAAAATTTATCAGCAAACCCAACTTTTTGTCAGCCAAAATTAAATAAGTCCGAAGTTGTTTCAAATGTACCGGCGAAATTGCCTCGACTGATTTTATTTCAATAATAACTTTATCATTTACAATCAAATCCGCTCGAAAACCAACTTCGAGTTGGACGCTTTCATAAATAACTGGAACTGCCTGTTGTCGAATGATTTTGCAGCCGCGTTTTTCGAGTTCGTGAGCCAAAATAGCTTCATAAACCGATTCCAGCAAACCGGGACCGATTCTGTTATGAATTTTGAAAGCGCAGTCAACAATTATTTTTGAGATTTCGTTTTCAGTCATAAAATTCGTTTCCCGCAAAGGCGCAAAGTTCGCAAAGTAAGAATAAGCATACAATAATTCTAAGTAGTTATTAAAAATTTTCTTATCTTTCCTTTGCGCCCTTTGCGCCTTTGCGGGAAACTTCTCCCAATTTCTCATTCAACAAACTCCAAAGTTTTTCAATATGCCGTTCTTCAACGCGAATATTCCCAATCGAAACGCGCAAAGTAAATTTCCCGTTCAATTTTGTGTGCGAAATATACGCTTCGCCGCTTTCGTTTATCGAGTTCATCAAATTTTCGTTTAAAGCGTTCAAATCTTCGACACTTTTCGGACACGCGCGAAAACATACAAGCGCAAACGGAACAGGCGCGAGCATTTCCCAATCTTCGCTTTTCTCAACCCAAGACGCAAACAGTTTTGCCAGACGGCAATGCTCGCGGATTCGTTCAATCATTCCCTGCTGACCGAAATAACGCATTATGAACCATAATTTCAGCGAACGAAAACGCCGTCCGAGTTGAATGCCGTAATCCATTTGATTTGTAACGGTTTCGCTGGTTTTCAGATATTCGGGAACAAGTGTGAAAGCGCGTTTCAATAAATCTAAATGACGACAATATAAAACCGACAAATCAAACGGCGTGAACAGCCATTTGTGCGGATTTGTAACTAAAGAGTCGGCGCGTTCACAGCCTTTTAAGCAATTCTGCAATTCGGGAACAATCGCCGCGCTCCCGGCATACGCCGCGTCAACGTGCAGCCACAATTTATTTTCTTCGCAAATGGGAACAATTTCGGGAATCGGATCAATGCTCGTTGTCGAAGTCGTGCCGACGGTGGCGACAACGCAAAAAGGTAAATAGCCGTTTGCTTTGTCGGCTTCAATTGCTTCGCGCAATTTGTCGGGACGCATTCGGAATTTGTCGTCAACCGCAATTTTTACAAGTGATTTCTGTCCTAAACCCAAAAGAATCACGGCTTTTTCTACCGACGAATGTGATTGTTCGGAAGTATAAACTCTTAAAAGCGGCAAATCGGCGCGTCCGCTCATACCAAGTTCACGAATTTTCAAATCCAAGCCTTCACGCGCCGCCGCAATCGCGTGGAGCGTCGAAACAGAAGCCGTATCATAAATAATTCCTTTTAAACCGGAATCCAAACCCATCATTTGCCGCAGCCAATCGAGAACGACTTCTTCCAGTTCGGTTGAAGCAGGCGATGTGCGCCAGAGCATCGCTTTCATATCAAACGCCGCGCTCAAAAGTTCGCCGAAAATGCCGACGCTGCTGGTCGAAGTCGAAAAAAGTCCGTGAAAATTCGGATGATTCCAATGCGTGACGGCGGGCAAAATCAATTTGTCAATATCTTTAATAACTTCCGCAAAATCCTCACCGGTTTCGGGCGCGGATTTCGGCAAATTATCTTTTAACCAATTCGGCTCGATTTGTGAAAGCACGGGAAATTGTTCGATATTTTCAAAATAATCGGCAATCCAATCAATAAGTTCGTGTCCGTGGCGGCGAAAATCTTCTTTTGGCATATCGCCGAAGTCGGGTTGTTGTTCGTTCATATTATTCCAAAGGCGGAAACACGCCCGTTAGGAAGTGTGTAAAATCTGCATCCTTGCCAATGTGCGGGTTTCCGCCTGAAAGTTTTTTTTCGCCGCATTGTTAAAAAAAAGTTAAAAATCATTCGACAGTTTGGCAATTAAAAGTATAATATCTCAATCGTCCATCTCGCCAACGAATTATTGTAAAAAAAAATTATTGTGCCGAAACTTGGTTCAACAAGAAATTAAAAGATTTATTTTCATACGAAAAAATCTATGGCAACAGAAACATCCGTCAACGAAAAAGTAACAAACGAAGGTTTCGTTCGCGGTCTCGGACTGCTCGATTCGACGATGATTGTTGCCGGTTCGATGATCGGTTCGGGAATTTTCATTGTGTCCGCCGACATCGCGCGGCAGACGGGTTCGGCGGGCGGCTTGCTTTTAACGTGGATTATTACAGGCGTTTTGACGATTTTTGCCGCACTTTCTTACGGCGAACTTGCCACGATGATGCCGAAAGCGGGCGGACAGTATATTTATCTGCGCGAAAGTTATTCGCCGATGTTCGGATTTCTTTACGGCTGGACGCTATTTTTGGTGATTCAAACCGGCACAATTGCCGCCGTCGCCGTTGCATTTGCCAGATTTTTGGGCGTTTTGTTTCCGGCGATTTCGCCGACTTCTTGGATAATTTCGCCGATAAATTTGACTTCCGGTTATGCCGTTTCGCTCTCCATTCAGCAGTTTGTCGGCGTTTTGCTGATAATTTTTCTGACAATTATTAATATGCAGGGTTTGAAACTCGGCAAATTGATTCAGAATGTTTTCACTTCGGCAAAAACTTTAGCTTTACTGGCTTTGATCGTTTTAGGAATTTTCGTCGGCGGAGCAATGACGGACGCATTTTCAAGCAATTTTGCAAATCTTTTTACGACGCAGAACGCCGCGATTATCAAACCGGATTTCGCATTTTTGCCGGAAGTTTCCGTCAATGGCGGATTTTTCGCGCTAATTGTTGTCTTTTGTGTCGCTCAAGTCGGTTCGCTTTTTTCATCCGACGCGTGGAACAACATTACGTTCACGGCGGGCGAAGTCAAAGAACCGCAGAAGAATATTCCCTTATCGCTGGCGATGGGAACAGGTTTGGTAATTATGCTTTATTTCTTGGCGAATATCGCGTATTTGTCGGTGCTTTCGCTATCGCAGATTCAAAACGCGCCAGAAGATCGCGTCGGAACTGCAGCACTCGAAATAATTTTCGGCGGCGGCGGCGCGGCGGTGATGGCGGTCGCAATTATCGTTTCGACTTTCGGCTGTAACAACGGTTTGGTTTTAGCCGGCGCGAGAGTTTATTATGCGATGGCGAAGGACAATTTGTTTTTCAAATCAACCGCGAAACTCAATAAAAACCACGTTCCGGCGTTTGCTTTGATTTTGCAGTGCGTTTGGGCTTGTCTTCTAGTTTTGCCGCGCACTCGTTCCGGTAAATTTACGCCCGAAGGTTACGAAGATTACGGCAATCTTTACGGAATGCTGCTCGATTATGTTGTGTTTGCCGTTCTGATTTTTTATATTTTAACAATTATCGGTTTGTTCATTTTGCGGCGCACACGCCCGGGTGCGGA
>JBBSIE010000015.1:0-50836 GCA_038232235.1 Pyrinomonadales bacterium
AAGACTTTGTAGAAAAGGTTAAAGAAAAATATCCTAAACTTGAAAAACTTTATGATGAAGATGAAGCAATAAAAACAAAACAATCAGACACATTAGCCGAATCTCTTTAGTAGCCGTTGGTGTCGGCGGAAAATTGGTAGATTTAGAAGCTGTTCGGCGCGGGCAATCGCATCTGCTCACCGCGACAGCCCGCGAATTTATCAATATAGTCAAAGCGACACGGTATAACGAACAGGAAAAGATTTAAATTTCTTTGCCGACTACTTTTTAACCTGCGAAATAAAATTCATTTCAACGAGCCACATTTCGCACAGCGTCGTCCACGTTTCGGTCGAACCCGGATTATTTCTGAGCGCGATTGAATGACCGCCGTTCGGGAAAATATGCAGACTCGCCGAAATATCTTTATCCAGAAGCGCGTTATAAAACATCAGACTGTTACGCGAATTTACTATCCATTGATGTTCGCTTTTTTAACCGAAGACTGCAAACATCAAAAGGTTAATAACAGTAATCAGACAAAGAGTGAGGCAAATAAAAAAATGGAAGAAGTAAAAACGGGTTTATGGGGCGGAGATCATATCAGATTAGACGTGACGGAAACGGGCGCGACGATTGATTACGACTGCGCGCACGGCACGATTGACCGGAAAATCGTTCCCGATGCCGCTGGACGATTTGATGCGGTCGGAACGCACGTCAGAGAACACGGCGGTCCGATTCGCAAAGACGAAGAAGAAGACGCGCATCCCGCGAAATATACAGGTCAAATTCAGAACAATACGATGACGCTGACCGTTACCGAAACGGACAAAAATATCACAGTCGGAACTTTCACGCTCGTCTACGGAGAAAACGGGCGCGTAATGAAATGCAAATAATCAGCAATTGATTAAATTTATAATTAACCGCGAAAAAAGGCGGTTCGATTTTAATTCGAACCGCCTTTTTTATTTATTGCCAAATGATTACTGACAAGTTGGAAGTTTGAAGGACGCAATTCGCGTACTCCAGTTGAAAGTGCCGTTGGTTTTCAGATATTCGGTCGTGAACCAGAAAGTGCAGTCGTCAACCGGATCAACCGTCAGCGCGCTGTAGTCGCCCCAGCGATTAAGTGTGCGCTGCTGCGAGCCGGTGCCGGCGATGATGTTCGATTCCGCCGCGAGAGTGCCTAATGCGTCGCCGGGCGTGCGGCTCGTAAAACGAATCGAAGGATTGATGCTGCCGCTCGACGCGCTGTAGGCGACGCCGATATTTCCCACTTTGTCCATCGCAGCCGAACCAATCCAGCGGCTGTCCGAACCAACGGCATAAGTGCCTTGCTGGTAAATGCTGGGGTCGCCGTTTGTCAGGCGGATTTCATACCAGCGAATACCTGACGCAGGACCTGTTCCCGGCGCAACCGAATGGTTGACGACCATCGCTTCGTGTCCGTCGGCAAAATGCCGGTAAGCGAGCCGGTTCATCAAGCGGTCGCCCAGAGAATCGAGCTGTTGCCTCGTTCCCAACTGCGGAATGCAAGTTCCGCCCGCGCACGCCTCGCTGAAAGCGGCGACGCCGACGCTGGTCGGTCCGGTCAGCGTCGAACTCGAAGGTGCGCCGAAGTCGATGTGAAATTTCCAAAAATTAAGCGAATTCGAGCCGAAATTAGCGAAGAATTCGGGCGCACCCGTCGGCGGCGCGATATTACCGTCAACATCTGCCGGCAGAACGCCGCCGTATGTCGTCGTCAATTGAAAACACTGTTCGGTCGCCATCCTTCCGGCAACCATCGCCGCGCGGTCGTAGCCGCACAATCTCGCGCCGGTAAACGTATTGCCGTTGAACATATTGTAGGTAATGTAATACGCATCCGCGCCGACTCCGACTTTCGGATAATCGTTGAAACCCGGCTCCTTAAAGGCATAGACATTATAAACGCCGGTCGCGTCGTTCGTCTGCGAGACGGCGATACATTCGTAATAGCCGCTGGTTGCACCGTTGGTGACGGAAAATTGCGTTAATACCCAGCGATTATTTGCCTTATCGTATTGCACGACCGGATCGCCGTCGTTGTTGACGGCGCACGGATGAGTCGCGCCGAGATTGGTAAATAATAGGTTGCCGTTAGTCGGACCTTTTTGAAGCGCGCCTGTGGTTTTATCATAGACGGCGAACGCTTCGTTGACCCATTGAACATACTGCGTCGCGCCGACTGCGCCGTTCGTATCCGGCGGCGCGGCGTTCGGTGTGTAACCGCCGCCCGCGCCGAGTCCGTCAAAATTTAAGATCGGCGTAATTCCGCTGCCGGGCGTCGGCGTGGTAGTCGGTGTCGGCGTTGAAACGGGTGTCGGAGATGGAGCCGGTTTTTTCCCATTGCCGGGTGCCGGCGCTTCAGGTTGATCCTGACCGTCGGCTGAGGTTTGGACAACCGGATCAACCGTGTAGCCCAATTTGGTAAGCCCGTCAGGATTAAATACGTTGCGATATTCTTTGTCCGGCACTAAATGTTTCGGTTTATCTTTGCCTTTAGGCAGATGTTTGACCGCATCAGATTCGGCTTGGTCGCCAAATTGAATTTCCGCGCCTTTTTGCACAGGCTCCTGATTCGTTTGTGAGCTGGACGTCGTTTGCGACGATTTCTGACCGTGAACGATAATTGACCAAAACATAGCCGCGCCCAGCAACATTGCTGAAATTGTTAAAACCTTTCCTTTCATTGACTGCTCCTTATCTTGTTTTTCTGACAAATTAAAACCAAAACTTTTGAACTGCGATTAAAAACCGAACCGATTTTTTATAATTACTATCAAACTCCGTTTATAAATTCCCGGATTATCAAAACTCTTATGCAAACCCTGTTTTAGAAACAGTTTAAAAACGACCGAGCATTGATGAATTCAAACGAAAAGTAATTGCACCACATAAAGACTGCGAAAATTTCATCGAAAATTTTGCCGCGTCTCAAATTTTGCCAATCGCAGCAAACCAGTTTTTCTAAAATCTCACTTGAATTTAATCATTTTATAGAGACCTTAAAATTTAAGAATATACTCTTCATTAGCTTTTCAGTCAATGAGATTTAGGCAGGACAAATATATTTTAACAAAAAAGATGATTTAGCATTTGAAGTATTGTTTGAAATGAGTTGGAAATCACATAAACCTCAAGCTGTTTTCGTCTTGCGAACATTCAAATTGGTAACGTTTGGTGCTAGTTGAAAAAGTCACGGAATTATCCCAAATTTATAGGAGCTTAAACCTGTAAAATAAGGAGTTCAAACCGTGACTACAAAGGATTTTATCATAGAATTGTTCTTTCGCATTGATGAAGAATTGAAAGATGTTAAGAAGCATCCACAAGCTAAACTGCATCCGAGCGAAGTGATTACGCTCGCTTTTCTGTTTGCTTTGAAAGGAGTTGGCAACAGAGCCTTTTACCGATGGCTCAGACGAGATTATCTTGAGTTATTTCCACAATTACCGGAAAGAACAAGACTATTTCGATTGTTTTTGAGACACGCTCGATTGACCGATAAGTTTTTGGCTGAACCAACCGTTTTAGGCGTGATTGATGCATATGGAATCGAGTTGATCCATCCGGTTAGAGAAGGACGCTCGGCACAACAATTTGGCAGGAAAGGCTTGTCGAATCATCGGTGGATCGTTGGTGGAAAGTTATGTTTATTATTAAATCAAGACGGACTGGTAGTGGCTTGGGATTGTGATACAGCTAATGTCTATGATGCGGCGTTTCATCCGTTAATCGAGCAATTTGCGGATGAAATGATTGTCCTGAGTGATACCGGATTTAACTTGAAAGAAGGCAACCCGAAGAACCTGAAGTTATGCAGACGCGGGACTTGGAATGTGCGGATGGTAGTTGAAACGGTGCTTTCGATGTTGACTGTAATAAGCGATTTCAAGCGGGTCAAACATCGGGTATGGAAGTATTTCAAGATGCGACTTGGCTACACGATGACAATGTTTAATGTGCTGGCGAGTTGGTATGGCTTGCAATATGACAAGGACGGAATTCTGCATCTTTCGATTGCAGAATTCTCACTTTAATTCACTAGCACCAAAGGTTAGTAGAATTTCAATCTCATTTTACGTTGATATTTATCTGTTCAAGTAGTATTCTGAAATGTGAGAGGCTTAACGCAAAAATCTACTCGGTTTGTGACCGGATTAGGTGCAGGCGTTAAGCCATTTTTTTGTTTAAATGATTCAGCTTTTAGACAAAAATAATAACTCTCAAAATTTTATGAATACAAAAACACAAAAAACAAAGAAGATTGTCTATGTTGATATGGACAATGTGCTGGTGGATTTTCCGCACGGAATTGAATGTCTGAGCGATGAAGATAAAACGTCCTACGAAGATAACTACGACGAATGCCCGAACATTTTCAGCCTAATGCGACCAATGCCGGATGCCATTGAAGGCTACCGGATTCTTCACGAGAATTTCGATACTTACATTTTATCCACATCACCCTGGAAAAATCCTTCCGCCTGGATACACAAACTCGAATGGGTGCAAAAACATCTGGGTATGGAAGAAGGCGACCCGGCTCATAAACGCCTGATTCTGTCTCATCACAAAAACCTAAACAAAGGTGATTTTTTAATTGATGACCGACCGAATAACGGAGCAAAGGATTTTGAAGGTGAACTTATTCTGTTCGGCTCGCCTAAATTTTCCGATTGGAAAACGGTGATGAATTATTTGATGAAATTTGTCTAAATAATCATCAATTAACAACTCTTGCATTGATTAAAACAGAAGCTAAAAATTATGAATAACAAAATAGCAACACTGGAAGATGCGATACAAATCGCTGCCGAAGCACACAAAGGACAATCTGATAAAGCCGGTGCGCCGTATATTTTGCACCCGCTCAGAATGATGATGCGAATGAACACGTAAGCTGAAATGATAACGGCAATTCTGCACGATGTCGTTGAAGACTGCGACGAATGGACGATTGAAAAACTGCGCGAACGGGGGTTTTCCGAAGAAGTTTTGGAAGCGGTCGAATCGGTAACAAATCGGGAAGGCGAAAGCTACGATGAATTTATCGAACGTGCCGGGAAAAATCCGATAGCGCGGCGAGTAAAAATTGCTGATCTCGAAGACAATATGAACGTCCGGCGCATCGGTGAAATCCAGGAAAAGGATTTAATCAGGTTGAAGAAATACCATAAATCTTGGAATATGCTGACAAAAGAAGTATAAATTTAAAAGTGGAAAAGTTAGTAATCGCAAATAAAAATCAGAAAATATGTGCGGACGATTTACAGAAACAGCCAAACCGGAACAGATTGAGAAAGAGTTCAGCGTCAAAATTGCCGACGAAAAACTTTTCAAACAGCGTTATAACATCGCGCCGACGCAAATCGTTTCCGCTGTTTTAGAGCAGAACGGCAAAAGAATCATCGAAGGTTTGCGCTGGGGTTTGATTCCGAGTTGGTCAAAAGATGATTCCTTTGCAAATAAACTGATAAACGCCCGCGCCGAAACCTTAGCCGAAAAAGCCTCGTTTCGTGATGCCTTCAAACACAAACGCTGCATCATTCCGGCTTCGGGTTTTTACGAATGGCAGAAAGCATCAAAAGGCGCGAAACAGCCGTTTTATTTTCGGATGAAAGACAAAGAAGTTTTCGGTTTTGCCGGACTTTATGAAGAATGGTTTGATAAAGAAACAGGCGAACAGATCGAAACCTGCATGATCATCACCACCGAAGCGAACAAAGTATTAGAACCGATTCACGAAAGAATGCCTGTAATACTCAAACCGAAAGACTACGATCAATGGTTAAGCGCAAAAGAGAAAGACACAGGAAAACTACAAAACCTGCTTGCGCCGTATCCATCGGAAGAAATGACGGCATACAAAGTCAGCAAATCCGTGAACACGCCAAGCAACGATTCGCCCGAATTGATTGAAGAAATCATCTAAAAGTTTGTGTGCCTATTGTGTGCCAAGTGTGCCAAAAGAGGCAAAACTTAATGGAACTACAATAAACTCAAATGTAGAAAATGCTGAGTAAAACAAAGAAAAATAAAATTAAGAAAACTTAAAAAAACAAGTTTTTAAGACTTCGAACCAGAGGGTCGCAGGTTCGAATCCTGCCGGGTGTACCAATCTTTTCAGTAGTTTAGAGGCATTCGCAAGATGCCTCTTTTTATGTTCCCACCAAATAATTCCAATTTGCGCTTTGTAACCTACATTTTCATTTAGCCTTTCGAGTTTATAGAGAAACTTTAACCAAAAAAAATGGCATCCGGCGGAACGTCTCAAGAAATGAATCTATTTGTCCGATAACCGCGTTTCATTCCGTTTGATCGGCGTTTTGGCATGTCAATAGCCCGAAAATCAGAACGGCGACGATCGGACACCAGAAATATAATTCCTTGCCGTAGTCGAACGGATGCGACGCATCGGCGGGCTGTTGGTTTTTGTGAACGCCGAGCAGCAATAATCCGCCGTTGCCAGTGTCCACCAGCGAATGAATGCCTTCCGAAAGCATCGCCAAACTGCCCGTGAAAAATGCTGCCGCGAACTTCATTACCGCGATGGCAAAATTTGCCGCAATCGCCGCAAAAATAGCCGTTTTAGATTCTGCCGCCATAATAAAAATCCGCCGCCTTCTTAATTTGATGATTGCCGTTCACCGTTTTACCGTTCGGCACATTTTCGATTTGTAGTTTCGGTAAACTGATAATATCGTAACTCGCCGATGCCGATAAATTTTTATATTCGATTTTTATTCGACGAGTTCGCCGATGCCGTAGTCGTGGCGCAGCGAGAGATAGCCGCGTGCCTGAATTTCGTCGCTGACTCTTTCGCTCAAACCGAGTTCGCGCGGCGGCAGACGGTCGCTCAGTTTGTTCAACGACCATTCTAAAAATTCCTGCATTTTGTCGGCGGTTCGTGCTGTAAAACCGGCGGAATCAACAGCTAGTTTATTGACTATCTCGACCGCTGTCGCGCCTCGGTATTCTTTATTATTAAAGCGAAAAATCATTTTTGTAACCTTTTGTTCGGTATTTTGCTATTTAACGGAGAGTTAATTAACCTTATACTAAGCGTGTGATAAAATAAAATAAACAGTAAAAACGCGGTTGTCATCTCAGTATTTTCTCTGATGCGGAAAGCGCGTACGGAATCGGACAATTATTTTCAAATGACGACTAAGAAAGAAGGAAACAGCGAAGACAGACAGCCGGATATCGAATTTCGTCTGCGAGAGCGCGAGCGTTTTCTGCGAACGCTGATTACCAATCTGCCGGGTGCGGTTTTTCGCGCCAAGGTCGACACGGAATTTACCAGAGAGTTTATCAGCGACGGCTGTTTCGATTTGACCGGCTATTACGCCGAAGAACTCGTCGGTGAAAATGCAAAAATCGGTTGGAATGATTTGATTCACGACGAAGACCGCAAGCGTGTTTTTGCTGAACTGTGCCGTTTAACCGAAAGCAAATTATCGCTTGACGGCGAACAATTTCAAATTTCCTATCGTCTGATCGTCCGCGACAAATCAATTAAATATGTCCGCGACCGTTTTCGATTCGTTCACGATTCGGAAGGAAAAATAACTGCGCTCGAAGGCTTTATCGCCGACGTGACCAAAAGCCTAAAAGCCGACGAACTTCTGCGCGAATCGGAAAACCGTTACAAACTGCTCGCCGAAAATATGCGCGATCTGGTTTGTCTGCACGACCTCGCAGGCAAATTTGTTTACGTTTCGCCGTCGTCGGAATTACTGCTCGGTTACGCTCCCGCCGAACTCGTCGGAATTTCGATGTATGAACTGATTCACCCGAAAGATATTGAACTGATCCGCGATGCCGCGCACAGACGACTTGTTCACGGCGAGATCAGCAGCATTATAGTTGAATACCGGATGCGCGACAAAAAAGGCGAATATTGCTGGTTTGAAACGATGATGCAAATTGTCAATGCGCCGAACGGTGAAATCGTCCAAATGCAAACCGTGTCGCGCGACGTGACAACGCGCAAGGAAGACGAAAATGAACGCGAAAAAAATCAAAAAGAGCTGGCGCAGTTATTTTTGAGCGAACAGGAAGCCCGCCGCGAAGCCGACATCGCGCTCGTCAAAGCCGAACACGCGAGCCGCGCCAAAGACGAATTTCTGCAAATGGTCTCGCACGAATTTCGCACGCCCTTGACGACGATAAAAACTTTAACGCGCGTTTTGCAGCACGACGGAACATCCGCAGCCGAACGGCAGAAATATCTCGAAACTATCGCCGCCGAATGCGACCGACAGATTGATATGATTTTAAATCTGCTCGACGTTTCGCGCTTTGACGAAGGCGACGTTGATTTAAAGCGCGAGCCGGTTGATATTAACCGCATATTGTCTTCGTGCGACAAAATCGAACGTCCCGCCGCCGATGCGCGTCGGCAGACTTTCACCGTCGAGCGCGACCAAAATTTGCCGCAAGTTTCCGGCGACGAAAAGGCAATTCGCCGCGCACTCTGCACGATCATCGAAAACGCGATCAAATATACGCCCGAAGGCGGAATGGTTAGCGTAACGACGCGGCTCGTCGAGCATTTGAAAACCGGAACCGGTAAAACGGAAAAAGTTAAAAAAATTGCCTCCGAACAGTTCGGCGATTTGCCCGCGCAGATGAACTATTCGGTCGGCGAAGAAACGTCTGGCGAAGAAATCGCCTTCATCGTCTGCGATACCGGACGCGGAATTTTGCCCGAAGACGTTCCGCGCATTTTTCAAAAATTTTATCGCGGCGCGAAACCGCTGGCGGACAGTTCGACCGACGGCACGCCTGACGATGCCGCAGGGAAAGCCGAAACGCCAGGAGTCGGACTCGGTTTATATCTGGCAAAGCGTTTGATCACCGCGCTCGGCGGGCGAATTATGGTCAATTCGGAAATCGGGCGCGGAAGTTGCTTTACGGTTTTTTTACCGATTTGGAACGAAAATACGCACGAAAAGGATACAATTGACGAATATGGTTTCGATGAGAAATAAACCGAAAAAAAGGCTTTTGGCAGTGGAAGACAACCCGCAGTTACTCGAAGCGATTGCCGTCTGTCTGGAACACGAAGGCTACGAAGTGATGACTGCCCGCTGCGGCGAAGATGCGTTTGTCAGCGTCGCCGAAACGCTGCCCGATTTGATTATCAGCGATGTGATGATGCCGCGCGGCGACGGTTATTCGCTCATAAAAAACTTACGCTCGAATCCGCGCACCGAATTGATTCCGGTTGTCTTTTTAACGGCGAAAGACGGACGAAATAATCGTCTGAACGGCATTCGCGCCGGAGTTGACGCATATTTGACAAAACCGTTCGAGCCGGAAGAACTCGTTGTAACGATTGAAAACATTTTAAATCGCGTCAAGCGAATGCAAACGCGCGTCGCGCTTAACGCCAATTCACAAACGGAAAAACCAGTTGAAAATTACCCTTCGACCAATAACGTCAATCCGTCCGATTTGACCGAAGCCGAAGAAAGAATCGCCGCGCTCGTCGCCGAATCTATGAGCAATAAGGAAATCGCCGCACACTGTGAAATCAGCGTTCGCACCGTCGAATCGCACGTTTCGCACATTCTCGCCAAAAAAGGTTTTTCCAACCGCGTCGAACTCGCCTGTTATATAAATCAGTATAACTAACGAACTCTAAAGAATTTTTAGCCACAGATTTACACGGATAAACACGGATTTTTAAGAGATAAACCAAAAGCAGATTTTCAATTTTATCTTCTTCCATTTTTTTTATCAGAGTTAATTCGTGTTTATCTGTGGCTGAAACTCTTATAAAATAATTCGTATTGCTCACATAAATCTATAAATTTTCCCGAATCTCCGTATAAATACCGTTACCGAATCAGTGGTTTCACCGATTCGGCGCGTATATTTTTTTGATATTCTTTAACTATACAAAACGACAAAACGGCGAAATACGAAAAATCCGAGAAATGCGGAAATCGTGCGGTAAAATTTATGAATAACGAACAAGAAAATCTCGAAGCGATGAATGCGCGAACGAATGAACAAGGTGAAATCGTCGTGCCGCTGATTGCTGAAGAAATCAACATCGGCAAACGGGTTGTGGAAACGGGCGGAATGCGCGTTCACAAAACGGTGCGCGAAGACGTGCAGACGATCAACGAACCGATTTTGCGCGAACATATCGAAGTCGAGCGCGTTCCGCTTAATCAATACGTTGAAACCGCGCCCGCCATTCGCTACGAAGGCGAAGTGATGATCGTGCCGGTTTTGGAAGAAGTCGTCGTGACGGAAAAACGTCTGCTTTTGCGCGAGGAAATTCGGCTCGTCAAACGGCGCGAAGAAATCGCCAATGTGCAGGAAGTTACATTGCGGCGCGAAGAAATTAACGTCGAAGAATTCGAGGCGGAAAATCCCGATCCCGAATTGCGAGGAAGATAAAACATCAAAGAACGAGCGGGAAAATAAAGGTTGATTATCAAATCACGCCTGCCGGAACAATTAAACAAGGAAAAAAGGAGTTAATAAAATTATGAACAAGACAATAGTAGGAATATTTGACGATTATACGAAAGCACAGATGGCGGTTAAAGCATTGAGTAATGCGGGCGTAAAACAGGGCGACATCAGCATTGCCCGCAACGAAGGAACGGGCAAAGGCTACACGACTTACGGCGGCGCGAACTCGAAAAATTACGATAACGGCGAATCCATTGGCGATTCGATTTCGGGTTTTTTCGGAAATTTATTCGGCACGGATAACGACGTTTCAGTTACGCCGGACACCGATGTTTACGCCGAATCAGTCAGACGCGGCAGCACGGTCGTGACGGCAAGCGTCGCGGAAAATATGGTGGATAAAGCCGCCGATATTCTGAATAACAACGGCGCGATTGACGTTGACCGACGCGCGGCGCAGTATCGCCAAGCCGGTTATAAAAAATTCGACGCGAAAGCCAAGCCTTACACCGCCGAGCAGACGAAAACCGAGATGAAAAACTTCAACGACCAAGGCGAAATCGCTCTGCCGGTGATTGAAGAACAGTTAAACGTCGGCAAACGAGTCGTCAATCGCGGCGGCGTGCGCGTTCATACGAATGTTACGGAAACTCCGGTTGAAAAACAAATCAATTTGAAAGAAGAGAAAGTGAACGTCGACCGCCATAAAGTTGATCGCGCCGTGACCGATGCGGATATGAAAAACTTTAAAGAAGGCGAATTTGACGTAACAACGCAAGCCGAAGAAGCCGTCGTCGGCAAAACCGCCAAAGTTGTCGAAGAAGTCGTTGTCGGCAAAAAAGTTACCGAGCATCAGGAAAAGGTCAGCGATACGGTCAAACGCACCGATGTTGATGTTGACGAAATAAAAAGCAACAAAGCTAATAAATAATTGAAATTGTTGAAATTTGCAAAATCAATTCGGGGTTTGTCCCCGTGCGGGCGAAGTTGAAAAGGCTGTAAATTTAATATATTTTACGTTTATCCTCGCTCATTTGTAACGATGAATAAATCCTGTCTTCATCGAACAAGCCGGAAACGATTTGTTTCAAAAGAACGGAGTTTCCGGCACTTTTTTCAACAAGTAGATTTAAAATTTGCTTGAAAAATATTTAGATAATTTTGGAGAAATATAATGGCTGAAAATTCCGTCGAGAAAAATATGACTGACTTAACTGATGAAAATGCGGCTGATATTTTTCAGGAAGGTTCGTTTGAAATGAAAACGCAGGCGCAAATTCCCGTTATTTCAAAAACGGCGCGAATCGTCGAAGAAGTTGTCATCACCAAACAGATGATTGAACGCGCGGCAACCGTCCGCGATTCGATTAAAAAAACTACCGTCGAAGTTAGTGAAATTAATACCGATGATGCGATCAACCGCAGAAACGGTTAACGAGCAAGGGGAGGAAACGGGAAACTTAAATTTAAGTTTCCCGTTTGACGAGGGTTTACCGTCAATTGTTTAGGAGAATAGAAACAATCTGCCGCAACCCGCGCTAAAGCACCAATCGGCTATTCTTTACCGGCAAAAAATTCAAACCGGAAAAGCGTGAGATGTTAAGTAAATATCGAACGAATTTTGAGGAGACAAACAAAATGGAAGAGAAAGTGATAAATACCACTACCGAACCGATTCCGGTCGGCGGTAAACAGTATAACGTCGAGCAAACCAAGTATTATGATGACCGCGAAACGCACGTTTACAATCGCAGCGCGGCGGCACTCAAACGAGTTTCGTGGGGCGCAATTTTCGCCGGTGTCGTCATTACTCTGGTTAGTCAATTAGCTTTGAGCATTTTGGGATTGGGCATTGGCGCGTCGGCGATCAATCCGGCGACCGAACAGAATCCGATGTCTGGCATCGGCACGGGCGCGGGCGTGTGGTTTGCGATTACGACTTTGATTTCGCTGTTCGCGGGCGGCTGGGTCGCCGGACGTTTGGCGGGCATTCCGCGACCGACCGATTCTTTGCTGCACGGCGTTTTGACGTGGGGTTTGGCGACGCTTCTTTTATTTTATTTTCTGACTTCGACCGTCGGCGCGATTATCGGCGGAACTTTTAGTGTTCTCGGTTCTGGATTGTCGGCGGCGGCAACCGGCGTCGCGTCCGCCGCGCCGCAAATAGCCGATGCCGCGCAGAATCAAATGCAGAAAAACGGCATTGATATGAGTTCGATTCAGCGCGAAGTTTCAACGACTCTGCGACAAACCGGCAAACTCGAATTACAACCGGGCGTGATTCAGAATAAAGTTGAAAATGCCGCCGAACAAACGCAAAATACCGCCGCGAATGCCGCCAGCGATCCAGCGAATTCCGATGAAAGTGTGACTTCATTGCTTCAGCGTATCGCCACGAGCGGCGAAAAAACTTTCAACGCTGCTGACCGCGACGCGCTCGTCAACGTCGTGATGGCGCGCACCGGAAAAACGCGCCCGGAAGCCGAAGCGACGGTCGCTTCGTATCAGAAAACCTACGAACAGGCACAGGCGCAATACGAACAAACCAAAGCGCAGGCGGCGCAGAAAGCCCGTCAAATCGGACAGCAGACGGCGGACGCGACTTCTTCGGCGGCTTTGTGGGCGTTCGTCGCTCTTTTACTGAGTGCAATCGCCGCGGCAATCGGCGGTTTTCTCGCCACGCCGAAGAATATTCCGGCGCGTAATGAAGTCGTTGTTTAGTTTAGTAAATTAAAAAATTTTGAGGAGAAAATTATGATGTTTCAAGAAGCACCAGTTTCAGGAGTCCGCGATACGAGCGAAGCGGGTTTGTATTCGCTCTACAACGCGATCAATCGTTTTATCAGCTTTCTGCCTGCGCTGATCGGCGCGCTTTTAATCCTCGTCATCGGCTGGTTTATTTCCGGTTTGATCGCTAATTTGATCGAACGCGGTTTGAAAGCCGTCGGACTCGAATCAGCAGTTGAAAGAAGCGGCATCGGCGAATTCGTCCATCGTTCGGGAACGAAGATGACGACTTCGGGCATTATCGCCGCGCTGATTAAATACTCGATTTTTCTGATTTTCGTACAGGCGGCAGCGAATGTGCTGGGAATTCCGCAAATCACCGATATTACCAACAGCATCATTTTATATATTCCGAACGTCATCGTGGCGATTGCGATCATCGTCATCGGCACATTTATCGCGCAATTTTTGTCGGGTTTGGTGCGCTCCAGCGTGTCCGAACTCGGTGTCGGCAATCCGAATCTGCTGGCGAAACTAACGCAGTATGCCGTCGTAGGTTTTTCGATCATCGCCGCGATCAACCAACTCGGCATCGCCGCAACGGTCGTCAATACTTTGTTTTTCGGTTTGGTCGGCGCAATTGCTCTCGCCGTCGGTCTGGCATTCGGACTCGGCGGGCGCGAAGTCGCCGCTGAAATCACCCAAAAATGGTACGATAGTTCGCAAAGTATGGTTGATGCCGCCAAACAACGCGCCGGGAATTTGACCGGCGGCGGCGCGAAAGTTTATCGCGTCGAACCGGCGACGGAAGCAAAAAAAGTTTGAATTTAAGGTGAACTTCAAGGAAACACAGAGAGAAAAAGAAAATGAAATTATTAAAAAAAAAATAACAAAAGTTACGGCTCCGCGATATTTCGCGTCTGCGGAGTAATGACAATAATAATATCGTCGTTTTTAATTTTAACGTCGTGTGCCAAATCATCAAGCGACATCGCCGAAGAAAAAGGCGGGGTAACGGCTAATCAGATTATCGGAAATCCGTCGGCGTATGTCGGAAAAACCGTCACGGTCAGCGGCGATGTCGAAGAAGTTCACGGACCGCGGGCGTTTAATATAGACAGCGGCTCAAGCGTCGGCGAACTGCTCGTCGTCGGACGCGAACCGTTTCCGAATTTGGCGGACGCGAACAATCGCGCTTACGTTATCAACGATGTGGCGACGGTGACGGGCAAGATAGAATTGCTCGATGCCGCCAAGATAAAAGATGAAATCGGCTGGGATTTAGACCCGAATCTTTTATCTTCCTACAACGGCAAACCCGTTTTGGTCGTCACGAAAGCGGCATTCCGTCCCGGCAAAGGAAGCGCGACCGCCGTTCCGAACGCCGATCAGTCGAAAATGAACGCGAATGACAACCGGATGAACGACGGCAAAATGATGTCGGAAGCCAACGACGGCAAAATGAACGCCGACAATAAGGACGGCAAAATGATGGCGGGTGATAAACTAACCGACGCGGCGATTTGGGGTTCGACGGCGGACAAAACCACGCTGGTCGGCAAAAATGCCGAATTTTCAAACTTGAAAGTTGTCCGCATTGTCGGACCGCGGACATTTACCGTTGATTCGGGCAAAGGCGAAATTTATGTGATGCTCGACGACAACTCGGCGCGTGAAGTCGGCACACAGGGGAAAATTGACATCGGCGATAAGGTGAATTTAACCGGCGAGTTTCAACGATTGAATTTGGAAGAAATAAAAGATACTGCGAATGATCGTTTTCGTCCGCTGACCGCAACGGAGCGCGAATTTATGAAAAAAACGCCGGTCTATTTTAACGTCAGTAAGATCAATGAAGTAAAATAAAGTAGCAAAGGGAAAAAGACGCGAATCAATGATCCGCGTCTTCATTAAAAGTGTGAAAACACGATAAAGAAAAAGGAAAATAAAATTATGGAAAACACAACAAACAATAAATTTACGGTAGTCGGATTATTCAAAACCAAAGATGCCGCCGAATGCGCTTATGACGCGCTTGATAAACGCGGTTATGACAAAGACAGCACGGACGTAATGATGAGCGACACGACGCGCGACAAATATTATTCGGGCGCGCACGCCCAAGATACGGAACTCGGCTCGAAAGCCGCCGAAGGAACAGGCACGGGCGCGGCAATCGGCGGAACACTCGGCGCGGTTATCGCGGCAATTGCGGCAATCGGAACAAGCGTCGTTCTGCCCGGTCTGGGTTTGATCGTCGCCGGACCAGTCGCGGCGGCGTTAGTCGGCGGCGGAATCGGCGGACTGGCGGGCGGATTAGTCGGCGCGTTGGTCGGTTCGGGCATTCCCGAAGAACACGCCCAAGCGTATGAAACCGGCATCAAATCCGGCGGCATCGTTTTGCGCGCTTACCCGAAAAATGCCGAAGATGCGGCGTTTATCGAAAGCAAATGGAAAGCGTGCGGCGGCGAACAGATTTACTCGAATGCCGCGCAGCAGACGACACAGACGACGACCGCGCGACCGGTGGCGAATACGACACAGCCGCGTGATACAACGACGGGCGATGTCGCTATTCCGGTGATCGAAGAAGAACTGAATGTCGGCAAACGTACCGTCGAAAGCGGCGGCGTGAATGTCCGAACTAATGTGACGGAACGTCCGGTTGAAGAAACCGTCAATTTGCGTGATGAAACCGTTACCGTTGACCGTCGTCCGGTTGATAGAGATGTCAGCGAAGCTGATTTGGCGGCGATCAAAGACGGCAACTTTACCGTCACCGAGCGCGATGAACAAGCGGTCGTCGGCAAAACGGCTCGCGTCGTCGAAGAAGTCGTCGTCGGCAAAAACGTTACCGAACACACTGAAACAATTAAAGATTCGGTCAAACGCACCGATGTTGATGTCGAAAATTTGTCCGATGATATGAAAAACAGAGGCAAGTAAAAAATTATGCGGCGGAAGTATGTCAAATATACTTCCCTCGGCATAATCGGCATACTGCTGCTTTTAACGAAGCGAGGCGCGGGCATCGAACCGCGCCTCGTTGATTTTAAACAGGCGACGGCAGTCATTCCGAATCTGCCGACGGCTCGGGAAAACAAGCGCGTCGCGCTGATCGCCGATTTGCAAATCGGAATGTGGCTCGGCAGCGAAGGCACGGTTGCGAAAATCGTCAACCGCATCGTCGAAGAACGTCCCGCCATTTTAATCGCCGGAGATTTCATTTACAAACCGACGGGCGAAGACGAAACGGACAAGGTGGAACGCGAAGACGTAAAAGATTTTACGGGTGAAGTCAATAAAATATGTTTTTTAATAATTGGTTTAATTTATTGAGCGTCCTGATCGTCGGCATTTTGGCTTATGTCGCTCTGATAATTTTGCTGCGCTTTTCCGGCAAACGAACTTTGTCAAAATGGAACGCTTTTGATTTTGTCGTGACTATCGCGCTCGGCTCGATTCTGGCATCGGTTACTTTGTCAAAAGATGTCCCTTTAACCGAAGGCATTTCAGCATTCTTGTTGCTGATCGCGCTGCAATTTATTATCACGACGCTTTCGGTAAGATTCGATTTCATTAAAAATATTATTAAAGCCGAACCGACATTACTGCTCGACAAAGGCGAGTATTTGACCGATATTCTGCGCCGCCAACGCGTTGACCAATCGGAAGTTCGCGCGGCAATTCGCGCGGCGGGCTTCGCGGCAATCGAAGAGATTGAAGCCGTCGTCCTTGAAACCGACGGCACATTCAGCGTCGTTAAAAAATCGGCGAATGGTTCGCGGTCGGCTCTTCAGGACGTAACTGATGACTGAAAGTGTTCGGATTAAAATAAAGTAAAAGAAAAAACGTCGGACTTTTTCTTATGGAATTTTCATATTTTTTAAGACAAGATTTCGGCAAATTGCCAGAACTATGGAATGATGTAGAAAGTTAAATCAGATACTAGTTAAATTTAATGACGGAAATCACTGAAACACATCAAGAAACAGTTGAGTCGGCGCATAAACCGCGAACCAAACATCACGATTTTATCCAAAAAATTTTAATAATCATTTTTTTTGCGCTAATTTTGGCGGTTTTGTGGCAAGGGGCGAATGTGATTTTGCTAATTTTTGCCGGCGGTTTGCTGGCGGTTTTCTTTCGCGCTTTGAGCGAAACTCTGAGCAAATACACGCCGCTTTCGCATGGGTTGGCGTTGACGTTGGTTTTACTTTCAATCGTCGGACTAATCGCGCTCGGCGGTTGGTTTTTAGCTCCGTCGGTGCAAACACAGTTTACGGATTTGACCGACCAACTGCCCGCCGTTTATGAAATGGCGCAAAGGCAATTGTCAAAATATCCGCTCGGACGGAAAATTGTCGAAAATATGCCGACGGCGCAGCAATTTGTTTTCGGGGCAAAATCAACCAACATTTTCAGTCGCGTTACCGGAATGTTCTCGACGGTTTTCGATGTCGTCGTAAATACTTTGATAGTTTTGATGACCGCCGTTTATTTCGCCTTCAGCCGGGATACATACAAGGAAGGCATTCTCAAACTCGTCCCGAAAAAGCGCGAACAAAGGGCGCGGGAAATTCTCTCGGTCATTCATAACACGCTGAAAAGTTTTCTGCTCGGCATTTCCGGCTCGATGACGATTAACGGAACGCTGACCTTTTTAGGATTATGGTTTCTGGGCATTCCGTTTGCGATTCCGCTCGGCATCATCGCCGGTCTGATGAGTTTTATCCCGAACATCGGACCGCTCATCGCCGCCGCGCCCGCCGTGATAATCGCTCTGGCGCAAAGTCCGACACAAGCCCTCTACGTTCTGATTTTATATCTCGCCGTGCAAAATCTCGACGGTTTTATATTCACGCCGCTGATCCAAAAACGCGCCGTTTCGATTCCGCCGGTGCTGATTATCGCCGCCCAACTGATGTTAGCGGTAATTTTCGGTTTTCTCGGTTTGTTATTGGCAGTTCCGATCGTCGCCAGCGTGTTTGTAATGGTGAAAATGATTTACGTCGAAGATATTTTAAATCGGCAAGTCGAAATCAAAGGCGATTGAAAACAGTTTATTATTTCAATCACCTTTAATTTAGTTCTCTGTATTTGCCGTCAAACTATTGTCTTAGGGCAAATTAAAGGAATAATTCTGATAGGGCTTTTGCCGAAAAAAAGGCTCGGAAGCGATTTATCAAGCAAGTTTTTCGGACAAATTTAATGATTTTCATAGTTCAAACAAAAAATTTCTCATTTCAAAATTTTGCCGAGTTATTTCATTTGCGATTTTTTGACAACGGATATAGTAATTTCCGCCGGATATTGTTTGGAATGATAAACCGCGTTGCGGGCGATCACGCCTTTCGTTTCATCGTAATTGTTCCCGCCCGTATTCAAGTTACGGTCAAATCTTGGGAAATTACTGCTTGAAACTTCGAGTCGGATACGATGTCCGGGAGCGAAAAAATTGCTCGTCACCATCGGTTGAAATTTCACTTTGTAAACTTTGTCTTTTTCCATCCAGACCAAAGGTTTGTCGTAGCCGTTGCGGTAACGCATTCGCTGAATTGTTTCGTCTAAATTGTAGGCTCTTCCCTGTTTGTCAACGTCAATCAGTTTGACCGTAAAATCCGTATCTTTGGCATCCGATGAAACGTAAAGCGTAATGTCTATGTTTCCGGTCAGTTCGATTCCTTCTTTCAAAACGTCCGAACTGTAAACGAGAATATCGTTTCGTTCTTCCATTTTGCTTTGATCGAACGCACCGCCGGAAACTGCATTTCCGGTGCAGCAGACGTTGCCGCCGTAAGACGAAACGGGATTCATCGGATCATATGTAAAACTGTCGGGTTTGTCGTATGCGGGCGGAGATAAAACTAAAGCGCCGTCGCCTTTTAACGAATTTGCTTTGCCGCTGCTTGAAAGATACAACTTCATCTGCTCGGCATCGGCGGGCGGAAATACGTCGGATGTCTGCCATTTATTACTGCCCATCGTGAAATAGCGAACCTTCGGCATTTTCAAAATGTCATTGTTTTCGCCTTTTAGAAAATAATCAAACCAGCCATAAGTTAATTCGTTGTAGTCGAGCCGCGCATCGCCCATACTTCGTTCGCCGACGACCGTGTTTTCAGTAGCTCTCGTGTAACTGCAATGAAGTGTCGGAGCGATGACCAGATACTGTTTATCGGCAATTTCGGGATCGGCGGTTTTGCGTACGCGATTATAAGCCGCGATATTCGGACCGACCGAAACGTCATACCAGGACGCAAACCAGAAACCCGGAATATTGATCTTCATACTGTCGTTCCAAAGTCCGCCTTTATACCAAGCCGGATCGTTCGGCGTTCTTTTGAGCATCGCTCCGCCCGTATCAACCGGCATTTTATCGGCAAAAATCCCGTTCGGTCCGTCAACCGCTTTGATAATGTCAATCTCCGGCAGATGCTTAAATTCTTCAGACCAATCAACCGGCGGCATCTGCTGCGCCAGGTCAAAGGATTTTGAAGCGCGGATCAGGTCTTCCTGCGAAGTATTGACGGGAAACATCGGGCGAATTTGATTCTGCTGCGTGTAAAGCCAAGAGATAAAAAGCATCTGCACCGCGCCGCCGCGAAACCAGTTTCCCTGCTCGTAAAACGGTCCGACACGCCCGATGCCCGCTCCGAAACCCTGCACGATCATCGTCGTATAGGCGGGATTTCCGAGAGCGGCAACTGCCGGCTGCCATTCGGCGGTTGACGAACAGCCGATTGTCCCGACCTTTTTGTTTGACCAATCCTGCGACGACATCCATTTTATCGCATCGTCGCCGTCGGACAGCGGCGCACCTAAAATGTCGTAACTTCCTTCCGAGAAAAAATGTCCGCGTTCATTCATTACGACATAAGCGTAACCGCGTTTAACGGCTTCGAGAATCGTCGTCATATCACGCGGTGCGCCGAGTTTGACATCCCAAAAATTAAAATTGTAAGGAGTGCGTGAAAATATGATCGGATATTTTTTTGAAGAATCCTTCGGTCGGTAAACGTCCGCCGCCATTCGCTTTCCGTCGCGCATCGTCACCATCACTTTGCGGTCAATAACGGCAATTTCCCGAAGTTCGCTTTCAATCTTATTTCTTTTTTTAATAAGTTCGGCATCGGAAGTTTTGTCTTGCGTAAATACGTTTGTCAGCAGAACAAGCAAAATTGCCGTTGCTAAAAGAAAGTTACGGTTAATATTTTTTCTCATCAAATTTGCCTCTTGTCACGAAGTTTTTTTAATTATTCTCTACTTGCCGTTAGATTTCAAATCAGCAAATTTTAATTTTTTACGGCAAAAAAGAACCTTTACCTTTTCTGCCGATTCGCATATTCGTCAGCCAGTCGAGCCAGCGGTATTTCAAGGCTTTTGGCGCGACATGTTCGGTGATGCCAAAGGCTTTGCGCGGTTTGCCGTCGCGCAAGGTTAGAGTCATTTCACTCAGGAAACGCAGATAGAAAAAACTCGAATCTATAACTTTTGTCTGTTTGATAAGCAAACGCACATTATCGTCGTCTTCAAAACGCAGACGAGTCGGATATTTTATGCCGAATTTATCGTGCCGGAAACTTTGCCGTTCACAATCCGCATCACTGTCGCGCAACTCGTTGTCGCAGACGATGAAAAGTTTGGTTGTCGCAAGTTCTTCGCCGATTTCTTTATAGCGGTAAAATATGGCGGTCGCGTCCGGGAAATGAACGCGTCCCCATTGCCATTCGGAAACCGTTTCAGGCAGCCAGCGATTGTCGAAATTATGGTCGTGATAGCCAGTTCCGCGGAAATGTATAGTATCAATGTCTTTTGCCGTGTTGTCGAAAATGCTGATTTTACCGGTTACGTCTGCCCTTGCAACAACTAAATTCCAAGCGTGAGAATCTTCTTTATTGATAATTTTGTCGGGCAGAAAATCGCTCTCGATTGAAAGCCATTCAAAATGCGCTTCGAGCCGGCGGTTTTTGCGAAGTTTGGCGTTGATGGAAATAACATATCCGGTTCCGTACGGCGCGGATTCCAGCCAGAAGAAATTATTTCCAATTCGGCACGACGGGGTTTCCGGGTTTGCGGAAAAATCTTCGGACGCGAATTCCTTGATGGCGCGATAGACGGGTTTGCCGTCGCGGTAATATGTAAAAGCGAGCGCGGGAATTCTTTCATTATCCGGCGAAGATTTTTTTCGGCGAAATTTATCTTTGATTATGCCGCGTTTTCGATTTGCCGAATTATAACGCGGCGAAAAAATAAAATTGTCGAGAAAAATTATCACGACGGCATCGCGTCCGTCTTCACTCAAAGCGTCGAAATACCACCATTCAAATGCTTTAGAGCCGGATTTCGGCTGCCAGACATCCGCCTCGATGCTGGAAGTGAACGAGAATTTTTCAGTTGATTTTTGAATGACCGCGTTCATCGGGAAAATTTTGTCGGAAAGTGAATTTTAAAACAAAACCCTGATAGAAGTTAGGCTAACTTCTATCGGGCATAATGTCAAAAGTTTTCCGTCCGCGATTCACTTTTAAATCGAACTCGGATCGGGAATCGGTTTCGATGCGGCATCAGAGAGATATTCGTCCGCGCCCGCGTCGCTTTGTTTGACGAATTTGTAAATCTCCAAATAGCGTTGTTTCCACGCGGCACTATTCGGATTGTTTTCGGTTTGCGCGATTTTAACGAGTCGGGCATACGAATTAAGCATTCTGTCGAGCAGTTTTTCGAGCTTGGCGTTTTCCGCCTTCATTGCGTCGTCTTCTTTGACTTGCGTTCCGTATTTGTCTTGAAAAGCCTTTGCCGCCTTCGCGTATTCCTGTTCGTAATTTAAAGCGATGTAATAATAAGGATAAGCCGTGTTTTTGATTTTTGAATCGTATTGCAGTGCTTTGTAAAAATTTTGCGCCGCTTCCTTATTGTTATCGTCAATTGCGAAACTTCCGATTATGTAATACATCATAGATGTCGCTTCGGCTTGATTGGAAAACGGCTGAAAGTTTTTCGGCAATTTTCCCGCCTCGAAAAGACTTAAAGTTTGGTTGGCGTATTTGACCGAATCGGCGGCGAAAGATTTATCTTTTTTCTTGGTCAACGCTTCGTAGCCGCCGTAAGCCATATTCATTGTAACGTAAGAGTTCTCAGGCTCTTGCGCCAAAATTTCTTTGCCGAGCGCAAACGCTTCGGCGGTTTTGCCTTCGTCCAGTTTTTTATTTAATGCCGAAGCGCGATACTTTTCGACGAAATCTTTGATTTTCTTCGCGTTTTCGTCATTATCATTTCCATATTGAGCCAGATAATCTTTGCTCATCTGATAAGCCTTGTCCTGATCTTCCGATTTTTTCGTCTGCGACATTTTGGCGATTTTATTAAGGAGTTCATCTTTCGACTGTGTTTTTTGGGCAAACGCCGAAACGGATAAAGCCATTGTCAGAAACGACAGGCAAAAAATTGAAGCAAGTTTTTTCATTATAAATTCTCCTGAAATATTTTGTAATTGAAATATAGCAAAGACGTTATTACTATGTAAATTGAGTTTTGTAATATTTTAAAATAAGAAAATTTTTGCTGACGGCGGGCGAAACAAAGATCGAATCGAAAAATAAACAATGGCAAACTTTTATCTGTAAAATGAATCATTATCTAATGAAAAACGGCTCTCCCGAAATTTCATCAAATAAATAAGGAGAATAAATGAAAAAGGGAACAAAAACGATTATTTTGAGTTTGGTTCTGTTGACCGGATTGTTTTTAACGGCGTGTCCGAAGCGCGTAACTATTTCCGACATCGAAGCAAATCCGTCAAGATATTATAACAAAGATGTCGCCGTCGCCGGAACGGTGCAGAACAGTTACGGAATTTCGATTCCGATCATCAGCAACGGACAGGGCGGCATTTACAAAGTTGACGACGGCACAGGTTCGATTTGGGTTTTGTCCAAAAAAAGTGTGCCTTCAAAAGGTGTGCAGCTCGGAATCAAAGGCAAAATCCAAAACGGCGTAAATTATAACGGGAAAAATTACGGTTTGGTTTTGGTTGAAGATGATCGTAAATTTAGGAACGGCAAATAGTTAAATTTCAAAATTTTTGCGAAAGCCCGCACGAAGCAACAGCGCAGAAAGTACACATAATTTCGCTGTTGCTTCGTGCGGGCTTTCATTCGGGTTATCTTTCAAACATATTCTTAATTCAACTAATTTTGAAGCATCTTAAATTATTCAACTAACATCAATTAATATAATCTTGTGCGGTAAAATGTGCTTATCAAATAGTTTGTGCTACAATCCGCAAGTATCATATTTCAACATAAATTTTGAGGAGAATTACAAGTGTTTTTTCGTTTCAACACCTTTTTATTGGCTGCTTTTCTTTTGCTGACAGGCATTTCGATTGTTTCGGCGCAGGAAAAAACAGACCAAAAAAGTAAACCGTCGGCAGTTAAACCCGCGCCGGTTGATTTGAGCAAAGATGCGACTGCCGAACAAGTCGTCGAATCATCTATTTTTGTTTATGGTTTAGGCGGCAGGCAAAATCTCAATCAAATCCGTAAAACGACATTTGAGCGCGGAAAACTCAAGATTGTCAATGCCGAAGGTAAAACCGAGCAGGCAAATTACGAACGCCGAATTTTGCGAGCCGCCAGTTTGGAGAAAGAAAAAATCCGCGTTGATCAGGAATATCCTGATGCGAAATATGCGTTAATCTTCAACGACGATAAGGTTTTCGGTCTTTTTAACGATTCCGTTTTTACACCGCGCGAAGATGCTTCAAAAGGATTTGAAAATCAAATCTGGCACGGACTCGAAGCTCTGCTTCGCTACAAGGAAAATGAATCTAAAATCGAACTGGTCAAACGCGATAAAGTAATGGGTGTAGATTATTTTGTGGTTGACGTAACGGACAAACAAAATCGTCAAACCCGCTTTTTCATCAGCGCGAAAAGTTTCCAAGTTAAAATGCTCGAATATTCTGAAGGAGATGTAAAATATAAACGGAAATTTTACGATTATAACTACGTGCAAGGCACATTAGTTCCTTATCGAAGCGTCCTTTGGGCGGACGGCAAACAAGTTGAAGAAACTGAAATTCAAACCATCAGCTTCGGTCAAAAAGTAGAAGAAGACATTTTTCAGGGAAGTTAAAATTCCAGATTTCAAATTCCAGGTTCCAGATTCCAGATTTTATGTTTGGAATCTGGAATTTCTATTTTAAAACTTTTGCAACTTTGGTGTGGCTTGAATGTTTAACAGAACACTTTCCCGATTAAAAACTTACAGGAGAAAATCTATGAACAAAACAAAAATTCTTTTTTCAATCACTCTCATTTGTCTGCTCGGATTAACAAACATTTTCGCTCAGACACAAAATCAACCGCCTCAAGCCGAACCGAGTTACGATGTCGTTCTTCACATTTTAACCGCATCGAATAATCCGGCGGATAAATCTTCCGTTCCGCAATCACTGTCGAATGTCATTAAAAAACTGAAAACGGTTTATTCGTATTCCAATTACAGTTTGAATTCTACTTATCTCGAAAGAACTTCGGGAAATATTGAAATTCAAGATATTTTTGGCGCACCAAACCAAAAGGATGAAAATCCTGCAATTTTTTCAAATTGGTCTTTGTACTTCTCTAATAATCAGGGAAAGGACTCAATTCAGGTTCAAAGTTTTAAATTCGGGCAGCGTGTTCCGCTAAAAACTTCGTCGCCTGTACCTGTTTACGAACAAATCGGAATTACTCTGCAAAGGTTCAGCGTTCCAGAAAATATTCCGACGGTTATCGCAAGTTTGTCGAATTCAAAATCTGACGATTTAATTTTTCTGATTCTAACCGTCAAATCAACCGAACAATAAAATTGGAGAAAGTAAGGAAAGTTCGGTTTAACTTTTAATTTTTAATTTTTTTGCAACATTTCCAGCCGCCGCGCGTGTTTCAAACTACCGGCGGCTTTTGTATTGGCGGAAATATAATGTAAAAGTTTATGTGTGTATGGCATTGGACAAATTCGAGAAACGAAGCGCGGAGGTATTGCAAACCATCGTGCCAATTGAAAAACTGTCCGACCACGAACTTATAGAATCCGCTAAAGGCGGCGACGAACCGGCATTTGCCGAAATCGTCCGCCGTTACAGAAATCCGATTACGAATTATCTATATCGTTTTTTGAACGATTACGAAGAAGCCGTTGATTTGGCGCAGGAAACTTTTGTGCGCGTCTATTTCGCGCTCGAGCGTTATCACACGGAATTTGCGTTTTCGACGTATATTTACCGGATTGCGACAAACTTGGCAATCAGCGAACTTCGCAAACGCAAACGGCGCAAACTCGTGTCATTGACCGGCTTTTTTCAGTACGGCGACGACGAAGAGGAAGATTTTCAACCGCCTGACGAAAAACCTCTGCCGGATGTCAATTTAGTTGAAAACGAGCAGAGCAAAATAATCGGGCGGGCGATTGCGACGCTGCCGGAAAAATACCGCGCACCGATTGTTTTGCGCGAGATTGAAGGAAAATCTTATGACGAAATTGCCGAGATTTTAGATTTAGGTTTAGGTACGACCAAATCGCGCATCAACCGTGCGCGTGGTTTGCTGAAAGAAAAATTGAAGAATTTAATTTGAAAAAAATGATTAATAAAGACTTACAAAACAACACCGAAGACGGAATTTTAAGCGTCGGCGATGTAAAAATCCGGCAGATGATAAAAAATCTGCCAAGAGTGAATGCACCGAAAGATTTCGATTTTCGGCTCAAAGCGCGAATCGCCAACGCTCAACCGACAGAATTTCAGCCGCGCTTTTTGCCCGTTCTTCGCTACGTTCTGCCGTTGAGCGTGGTCGTTTTAGTTTTTGCTTTTGTCATTATCAACGGCGTTTATTTTGCTGAAAAGACTCAAATAGCCGGAAATACTCAGCCAATTCCGGTCGAAAGTAAAATTATAACGACGAACGATTCTCAAATTTTATCGCCTGAAGTGGCAAAAGCACCTGTTGAATCCGCGCCGGATAAAGATATTGCAGATTCAAGCGAGTCAAAAGTTCAAGTAAAGAAAAAAGAATCAATTCCCGTCGAAGAAACAAATTTTGTTGCGGTTAAATCTCAGAAAAAACCGCAACCCGAATTGCCGAAAGCGAAAGATGCTGATGAAGGCGGTGGTTCACACGATAGTGCCGCAAGTTATTTGAAAGTTATCACGCCAAACGGTATTCATGTAAATGATGTTGTTGAAACTTCCCCGAACAATGAACATAAAAATGACATACTTACCAAGCAAATGCTTCTACCGCTCGGCATCGAGATTGTTTCGGAAAACGGCAAACGGCGTGTTCAATCTGTTAAAAAAGAAAGCATCGCCGAGCGTTCAGGCGTAAAAGTCGGCGATTTGGTTGAAATGATTGACGGCGAAAAGGTTTCCGGCGATGCAGTTCACGACAAAAAGCTGGAAGGCAAACAAATAACTGTCCTGCGCGGAACGGAAAAAGTCGAGATTACATTTGATAATCAATGATTTGATCTAAAACAATATTATTGCTGTAAAACTCCGTGAAAACTTTGTGAACTCTGTGTTAAAAATATCTTCAACACAGAGTTCACAAAGTTTTCTTACTTCTAAAAAAGCTAAAAAATGATAGTTTTTGCTTTTTATTAAAATCTCGTCCTCAAAAGTTTTTTCGCTTCTTCGACAGATTCATTATATTCGGGCAGAAAATCAGGATTCGGCTTCATATTCAAAACATATTCAAGCTGTTTTTTCGCGTCTTCCTTTCGATTTACCGCTAAATATGCCTGTCCCAAATGCAGACGGAGATATGAATTATCAGCTTCGAGCGCGATTGCTTTTTCCAGATACTCAACCGCCTTTTCCGGTTTTCCGCCGACCAAACCCGTGCTAAGTTCGATTTGCGCCAGCGCGTCATAAGCACTCGCGCCTTGATAATCAGGCTGAATTTCAATAACTTTGTTCATCGCCGCGCGAATGTCGTCAACCGAAGTCAAACCTTTGGTCAAAGGCGAGCGTTTCGCCAATTCACCGAGATTTGCTCCATACCAAAAATAACCGTCCGGTTTGTCGGGCGCGACTCTCGAAGCGATTTTGCCCGCTTCCGCGCCGTCTTCCAAATACTTTTCGCTTTCCTCATCTTTTTCGATTTGTTCACCGAGAAAATAATTATATTTGGCAAACTTCCATTCGACTTCGTAGGTTCTTTTGTCGGGATTTCGCACGCGGGCAAGCAAATTGACACATTCGCGCAATTTTGATAAATCTTCGTGCTGCCTGCAAAGATCGTCAACTTGCGCGATGTTCGCGGCGATTAAATTATCATTTGTCTGTGCTGTCGGTTCGACGGTTTCAACCTTAGAGGTGCATGAAATAAGCAAAATTGAAATTATACTGATTGTAATTAAAGTGTAAAACTTATCTGTTTTCATATCGCTAAATTATTCAAAGTGTTAAAATTTTGTTATATTTGATGTCTTTATAAACAAACAAAGTCTAACAAAAATAGCATTAAAAGCGGAAGATGAAAAAAAACGGACAAGCGGCATCGTTTTACGACTTAGAAGGAACACTCGTCAGCACAAATCTCGTGCATACGCTCGGATTTTACGCCCGCCGCCAGCAGGGTTTGTTCAAAACCATCAAAAAAAGCGCGGCAACATTGGCGAAACTGCCGCTTTTCGGCGTAACTGATCTTTATTCGCGTAATGTTTTCAATGAACTTTTTTTTCAAAGCTACAAAGGCGAATCCGAAGACCGTATGCGTTATTTCAGTGAAGAACTTTTTGAAGAGGTTTTAAAACCCGCGATTTTCGACGGAACACCTGAACTGATCGCGCAGTCGAAAAAAATCGGGCAAAAACAAATCGTTATCACCGGCGCACTCGATTTTACAATTGAGCGACTGATGAATTATCTCGGTATTGATGAATATGCCGCCAACCGTCTGGAATTTGTCAACGGCTACGCGACGGGCAGAATCCTGCCGCCCGTGATGGCTTCGGCGACAAAAGCTAAATGGATGCGCGAATACAGCGAAAAAAATGATATAAATTTGAGCGAATCTTACGCTTATTCAGATTCGATTTCGGATTTGCCGATGCTCTCGATTGTCGGTCATCCGGTCGTCATAAACCCTGATTTCCGCTTGAAACAAACCGCGGTTCAGCACGATTGGGCGATCTTAAATTTGAAATGAATTTGTTTGACCGCGTGAAACTCGGTTTGATTACGAAGCAAACTGCTTTTGAGTGATTATAGTAAATAGGTTGATTCGCAAGTTACCAAACATCACTGCTTGTTAAAATTAATTTTTGAAATTTGAGTAAATAGAGGTTTTCAGAAATGATAAAGATAAAAGACAAAAAACTCAGTTGCGAAATTTGTTTATTGATTTCATTGTTTTTAGTGATTTGCTTTGAAAACTTTAATGTTAACGGACAAAATCAACAATCGGCAGATGAGGAAAAGAAAGCCGATAACACTCCGGTTTTATTTGGCATTGTAGCTGACAATACAGGCTCAATGAGACCTATTTTAGATAACATAATCGCAACCACAAAAAAAATTGCCGAAGCAAAGAAGCCTGAAGATGAAATATTTTTGGTAAGGTTTGTTAGTTCAGACAAAATTCAAATCTTAGTTCCACTTACGACAGATAAAAATTCAATTAGCCGCGAGGCTGATAACTTTTTCATAGAAGGTGGAGCATCTGCGGTTAATGACGCGCTGTATTTGTCGGGTGACGGTTTGAGTAAATCAAAAAAGTGTGTGGTATCAAACTGCAAACGCAGCCTTATCCTAATCACGGATGGCGAGGAAAGACAAAGTTATCACAATACAAAGCAGCTATTAAAGTTGTTGAAAGAAAATAATATAAGGGTTTTTACAATTCGCCTGATAGAAAAGTTAAAGAAAAACGACGGCGACGACGCTAAAAATAAACAAGTTACATTCTTGAAAGATTTATCCGCTCAGACAGGCGGTAAATCCTATTTCCCGGAGAGCATTGCAGAAATAGACACAAATATCAAGGAAATTATCGAAACTCTCCGTCAGTAATAAAAAATCGAAAATTATTTATGGCATTGCAATTACGCAGAAAAACACACGAATCTATTATTTACATTGACCGCGACAGTGCGCCGCGGATTATGCCGTTTGGCGAGGATTTTATTCTTGAAGATTTGCCGATTGGGACACGGGTGATTTATCCGAATCCGCCGATCAAGGGTTTGCCGAATCGGGAAGCGGCGATTCGTTATGCGGTCAATCATCCGCTTGAGATGGAGCCGCTTTACGCTTTGCTCGAGCCGGGAATGCGTATCACGATTGCGATGGACGATATTTCGCTGCCGCTGCCGCCGATGGCAACGCCGGATTTGCGGCAGACGATGCTCGAAGTCGTCCTCGATATGTGCGCGGCGAACGGCGTAACGGACGTGCATTTGATTATCGCCAATTCTCTGCACCGCAAAATGACGGCGTGGGAAATGGAGCGAATGGTCGGCTCGACGATCTTTAACGAATTTTATCCCGAACGCTATTACAATCACGACGCGGAAGAGGACGAAAATCTGATTACAATCGGACACACGCGCCACGACGAACCGCTTCGCGTCAACAAACGCGCCATCGAGAGCGATCTTTTAATTTATTTAAATATCAATCTCGTGCCGATGGACGGCGGACATAAATCGGTTGCGGTCGGTCTGTGCGATTACGAATCTTTGCGCCAGCATCACGAACCGCAGACGATCCGCGATTCCAATTCTTATATGGATCCGCCGCGTTCGGTCTTGAATCACAAGGTCATCAAACTCGGCAAATTGGTGGACGAAAACTGCAAGGTTTTCCATATCGAAACCGCGCTGAATAATAAGATGTTCGCCGACGGTTACGACATTCTGACGCGCAACGAGGACGAATTTTCGTTTATGGACAGGATGAAATGGGAAGGAATGAAGCGGACGTTTTCAAATCTGCCGCGCGGCGCACGCCGGAAACTGCTTCACGCGATTCCGGCGCAGTATGAACTGATCGCCTGTTACGCCGGAAAAACCGAACCCGTTCACGAGAAAATTCTGGAGAAAAATTATCAGCAATACGAAATTCCGGTCAAAGGTCAGTGCGACATTTTGATTTCCGGCATTCCAGACATTTCGCCGTATAACGTCTATTCCGCGCTCAATCCGCTGCTCGTGCAGGTGATGGCTCTCGGCTATCATTTCAATATGTATCGCAACAAACCGCTTTTGCGCGATGGCGGCGTGATGATTATCACGCACCCGTGTTTCGACGAATTCGACCCGAAATTTCATCCGAGTTACATCGAATTTTTCCATCGTTTATTGCCCGAATCACGCGACGCATTCTACCTGCGCGAAAAATACGAACGCGAATTCGCCGAAAATCCCGCCTACATCGAAATGTATCGGCGCGGCAACGCCTATCACGGCGCACACCCGTTTTTTATGTGGTATTGGGGCGAAAATGGCAGACAGCACGTCGGCAAAGTAATCGTCGCTGGAGCAGAAAACGCCCACGTCCCGGCAATGTTAGGCTGGGAACGCGCCGACAATTTAACCGAAGCGATTGCGATGGCGCGTTCGTATATGGGCAGAAATGCGGAGATTACAATGCTGCATCAGCCGATTATCGGGCTTTGTAATGTATCGGATTAGTATTTTTATGAAAGTAATTTTTACGACAGTTTTTGTTTTGCTTTCAGCCTGTTCGATTTTTTCGCAATCGCCCGTGATGGAGTGTGTGCGGTCAATTCCTGAACCGATTTTGAAGAAATCCGTTTTTCCGAAAAGGACTTTTACCAAAACGAAAAATAAAGAAAATACGGGCGAAACAATCGGGTATGAAAAGGTTAAAGTTAATAATAATGTTGATTTAACGATTAAAAATTGGGGTTGTGAAAATTACACTTTAACGTTTCAATTTTTGCTCGGCAATCAATCTCAAAAAACGAGCAATACGAAATTTTGGTATAACAAAGCAATTGAATTGATGAACTTGGTTAAAAAAGGAATTCGCAAAGAAGATATAAATTTGATAAATAGAGGTTTAAAAGCCGTTTCCGTCTATAAAAACAAATCTAAAAATCTCAAGTATGAAAATTACATTAATTTTGGCGGAACTGTAATTGAAGACGTGGTTGTTTTAGAAAGGGTTGTCAGGCAAGGTCGTAAATACAAAGTAGAAATCTCGTTCGGTGTAGGACCTTTATGAAATGCTGAAAAATATAATGTTGGAATATGAATGAAATTAGATTTGACATTCAGCACAGTGAATTCGGCAGTTTGGTTGTGCCGTTGATTAATGGCAAGTCTTTAATTTCAATTCTCAAAAATATCGAAATACTTTTTGCGAAAATGGAAGGAAGTTCAAAAATTGCAGGTGCGTATGCCGGACTTCCGATTTCTTTGGTTCTTCCGCCGTCGAAGTATTATTACGGTGAAGAAGCACAAAGAAACGATGAAAAAACACCAATTCTGATTTGTCAATGTCTTTGTGGCGGATGTTGGGATTTCGTTGCTGAAATAGAAGTAAAAGACCGAAAAATTATTTGGAAAAATTTTGAACAGATTCACAGAAAAAACTGGAGTTACGATGAATTACGCTGTTTCGAGTTTGATAAAGAGTAATTCGGAAATGCGTTAAAAGAATTAAAAAGTAAATAATTTTTGTAATGAAATTATCACCAACCGAAATATTTAAAGGTAAAAAGATTTTCTTTATCGGCGGCACGGGCTTTGTGGGCAAGGTGACGCTTTCGATGCTGCTGCATAATTTTCCTGCTGTCGGGCGAGTTTACGCGACGGTGCGGGCGCGGAATTTAGAGGAATCGAATAATCGGTTTTGGGCGAGCATCATCACGAGTCCGACTTTTGATCCGTTGCGCGAGAAATACGGCGACGGGTTTGAGGAATTTATTCGCTCGAAGGTCGTTCCCGTCAACGGCGATGTCGGGAATGAATTTCTTGGGATGGACGAGGCGGAAGCGCGGGCGATAATGCAGGACACCGATATTATTATTAACGGCGCGGGGAATGTTACTTTTAATCCGCCGCTTGAATCCGCTTTAAGAACAAACGTCGTCGGGTCGAATAATATTTTGCAGATGGCACGGATGATGGCGCGTCCGACGCTGGTTCACGTTTCGACTTGTTTTGTGGCGGGCAAACGCAGCGGTGCGATTTGGGAGAATGAGCCGGTGGTCGGGTATTTTCCGCGCAAAAATGAACTCGTCGGGACGAATTTTGACGTTAACAAAGAGATCGAAGACTGTGCGAGGTTGTCGGAACAGGCACGTCAGGAAGCGGACGATGCGGTGCAGATTGCGAAGTTTCGGGAGCAGGCGCGGAGTCGTTTTGAGGAAGAAGGGCGCGACCCGGACGATGAATCGGAACTGAAATCGGCGATTTTCCGCGAGCGCAAAATGTGGATTCGGGAGCGCACGACCGAACTCGGCGCGGAGCGGGCGGAATACTGGGGCTGGACGAATATCTACACTTATTCCAAGAGTTTAGCCGAGCAGATTATCGCGCAGCAGGATGATGTGGTGAAGGTGATTTTGCGTCCGTCGGTCGTTGAATCGGCGAATCAATATCCGTTTGCCGGCTGGAACGAAGGTTTTACGACGACCGCGCCGCTGCTTCTAATTGCGCTGCGCGGACAGCCGATTTTTCCGGTTAATGAGAAATTGGTGTTGGATATTATTCCGGTTGATCTGGTCGCGGGCGCGATTCTCGGCGCGGCGATGAATGCGCTGATTGACGATCATCCGCCGCTCGTTTTTCAGGCGTGTTCCGGGGACGTTAATCCCAACGATATGAAGCGGATGGTCGGGCTGGTCGGGCTTTATAAACGCGAGTATTACAAGGAAAAAGAGACGGGCAATAAGTTAATCAACAACGTCGCGGCGGTCATCGAAGCCGCGCCGGTCAAACAGCGCACTTACGAATTAACGTCCGCGCCGATGTTCAATAAACTGGCGAAATCGGCGAATTCGTTTCTGGAAAAAGCCAAACCGAATTGGGCGGGCGGACGATTGGGAAACATCGTTTCAGATTTGCAGAAATCGGTCGAGAAATTCGAGAATACGACGCAGGAAACGATGAACGCTTTTGCGATGTTCAAACCGTTCACCGTGGACAACGAATATCTCTATCGCGCCGATAATTTGCGGGCTTTGATGTCGCTCGTCGAAAAGAGCGAACAGGATTTGCTGCCGTGGTATCCCGAAAAACTGGACTGGTATGATTACTGGCTGAAAGTGCATTTTCCGGGAATGCGGAAATGGGTTTTGCCGCAATTGGAAGAAGATTTGAAAATTGCCGAACGCCGCGCTTACACCTACAAAGATTTGCTCGATTTGTTCGACACTTCGGTCAAAAGATTTTCGACGCGCGTCGCTTTGAAAATCGAGCGCAACGGCAAAAAAGAGCAATATACGTTTGAAGATGTCAAGGAATTAACGCTGCGCGCCGCCGGATTTCTCGCTGAAAAAGGCATCAAACAAAGCGACCGCGTGATTTTGTTTTCAAGCAATATGCCCGAATGGGGAATTTCGTATTTCGCCATTTTGAAAACCGGCGCGACGGCGATTCCGATTGATCCGGCGAGTTCGATTGACGAAATAATCGCGTTTGCCAAAGCGGGCGAAGCGTCGGCGATAATGATTTCGCCGAAACTGGCGGACGAAAATTCGGATTTAGCCGAGCGTCTGAGTGCGGCGAATCTGGATTTGAATGTGTTCACGTTCGACGAAGTTTTCGAGATGCACAGCGAAACCGTCGAAGCGCAAAGAATCGCGTTTTTGCCGCCGAAAATTTTGTCGAATTCAGTCGCATCTTTGATTTTCACCTCCGGCACGACCGGCACGCCGAAAGCCGTGATGCTGTCGCACAAAAATTTCGTCAATATGATTTCGATGCTGTCGTCGGTTCTTGAAATGGACATCACCGACGGCGTGTTGTCGGTTTTGCCGATGCACCACACTTTTGAATTTTCCGCCGGATTTTTGACTCCGTTTTCCAACGGAACGCAGATTACATATCTCGACGAACTTTCATCCGAAGAACTCGTCCGCGCCATCGAAAACAATCTCGTGACGGGAATGGTCGGCGTTCCCGCGCTGTGGGAAATGCTGCACCGGCGCATCAAAACTCGTCTGCGCGAACGCGGCGACTGGTTCGCTGATTTGGCGGATAACGTCATTGATTTCAACGCCTGGATACGCGATAACACGCCGTTTAATTTGGGTCCGATCATCTTTTTCCCGATTCACGAAGGAATGGGCGGGCGAATGCGCTATCTGATTTCCGGCGGTTCGGCGTTGAGCGAAAAAGTGCAGAAAGATTTGCACGGGCTTGGTTTTACGGTTCTCGAAGGCTACGGTTTGACCGAATCCGCGCCGGTTTTGACCGTCGCGCGTCCGGGCAATAAATTGCTGCGCGGCAGCGTCGGCAAACCGCTTCCCGGAGTCGAAGTAAAAATCGAAAACCCGGACGAAAACGGAGTCGGCGAAGTTCTCGCTCGCGGACAAAATATAATGCTCGGCTATTACAACAACGACGAAGCGACCGAAGCCGTGTTGCAGGATCGCTGGCTGAAAACGGGCGATTTGGGCAAGCTGGACGACGACGGGAATTTGTATATTGTCGGGCGTTCAAAAGATGTAATTATTGACTCGAACGGCAAAAATATCTACCCGGACGAAATCGAAGATTTATACGGCAAGTCGGAATTCATTAAGGAATTATCCGTCGTCGGTTTACCGGACGAAGACGGCGGCGAGAAAATTTCCGCGCTCGTCGTGCCGGATTACGAAAAAGACATCGCTCTGAGCCGCAGCGACACCAACAAAAAAGTCGAAACGCATTTCCGCGAAGTTTCCGCCGGAATTCCGTTTTTCAAGCGCGTCAAAATCCTGCATCTGACACCGTTTGAACTTCCCAGAACGGCGACGCGCAAAGTCAAACGTCCCGAAGTCGTCGAATTTTTACAAAACCTCGAAGCGAAATCGAAAAATAAAACGAAAGTTTCCGCCGATTTAAAAGGCGACGACACAGCTTTGTGGATTCGCAAAATCGTCGCGTCGGTTTCCAATCGTCCGCTTTCCGATGTCGCCGCCGAAGACAAATTAGCCGATTTGGGTTTTGATTCATTGATGTTCGTCGAACTTCAAGCCGCCGTCGAAGACGCGGGCGGACGAGTCGTTTCGCCCGACACTTTGAACGAAGTCCAAACTGTCCGCGAACTTTTAACCGCCGTGCAGCGCGTTGATAAATCGAAAAAAATCGTTGACGCGCCCGCCGCCGAAGAGAAAAAAGAAGACGAAATTTTCATCCCGTCAATCGTCCGCCGAGTCGGAAATTCCATCGTAGATTTCGCGCAGGAACAGCTTTACGACACGGTTTTAAACACGCGCATCGAAGGCGAATCAAACGTCCCGGTTCACACGAATTTCATCGTCGCGCCCAATCACACTTCGCACATTGACACGGGTTTGGTCAAAAAAGCGTTGGGCGAAGCCGCCGAACAAACCGTCGCCGTCGCCGCCGCCGATTACTGGTTCGACACGAAATACAAACGCGCCTATATGAATAATTTCACGACGCTCGTTCCAATCGAACGCACCGGAAGTCTGCGCCAATCGCTGCGCCACGTCACCGAAATCTTAAATGAAGGCTACAACGCGCTGATTTTCCCCGAAGGGGGCAGACAAACCTCAGGAGAAATCGCCGAATTCAAACCGATCATCGGCTACCTCGCCATCAACCAAAAAATCGGCATTCTCCCGATCTATCTCTGGGGAACCTACGATGCCTTCCCGAAAGGCACGATCATCCCGAAAACCGACAGCCTCGGCGCAAAAGTCGGCGCAAAAGTCGGCAGATTTCTCGAATACGAAGAACTTTTGGAAATGACCAAAGGCGTTCCCAACACCGAAGCGTATCGCCTAATCGCCGCCAGAGTCCAATTCGAGATCGAAAATATGCGCGACGGCACACGCAGTAAATTTGATGTCGCCGGCGTGAGAAAAAAATGGAAAGCCGAAAGACGCAAAACGCGCAAACAAGAACCGGTAATTGATGAATAGTGAAATTATTGAATTTATAGAAAACAAATTGAAAGTATTTGAAAGACAGATTTACTCTGGCTGACCGCTCGGGCTTCTGCTAAATTTCAATCCATTCAATCAAAAATCGCTCTGATTTTACGATGAAACATTCAAAATTTAAGTATTGTTATCTCACCGCTGAACCAAATTTGCTGCTTGATCAATTTCCGCCGCAAAATTTTCGATAATTTTGGACGTGATGTTTATTTGCTCGCCCGCTTCTTTCCAATTTCTCTGTTCGATTGCTTCACGAATTCCGGGCAGCGTTTTCACGCCGTAACCTGTGTAAAATCCGGGCGCGTAGATTTGATGTCTGAACCACGGACGACGCGGCAAACCTTGATTGCTGGTTAAAGTCTGCTCGGTTTTCATCAAGATTTGGTCGAGATTTTTTTGCTGTTCCACTGAAAGATTTTTGCCTTTTGAAGCGGTTTGAAAATTCTTTGCGCTTTCCTGCAATTTGGCGACGGCGTTTTGCAGCGGCGCGAAATTCAAATAAGGAACTTCATCTTTTGGTTTTGGAACAATAAAAGTTTCTTTCGGATTTTGCACGTCTTTAAGCATTCCATTTTCAATCATCCGATTCATCGCCTCGGTTTCTTCGCGCATCGAATCGGTCATTTTCATTATTTCACCCGCATATTGATTGACTGTATCGGCAAAATTCGTAAATTCAAACGGCAGCGTGTCGGCATCGGCAAGGCGCAAAACCACGCGTCCGCATACCTTTGCGAGCGCAACGCCGTAAGCGAAATCGAAATCTCCGAATTTTGTGTAATGATCGAAAGAATCGTAAATTGAATGATAAGAACCGCCGCCGTCTTCGCCGCCGAATCCCATATTTAGCGAAGCAACGCCGAGATGCTGTAAAAACGGCGTGTAATCAGAACCCGAACCGAGCGCGGAAATCCGCAAATCGGTGCGGTTCATCGTTTCTTTTCTCGCGCTTGGCGAACCGTTGACGATTCTGGACGCGCGGAGGCGTTCCCAAACGCTCATTTTAAACTGCGGATCGGGAACGTCTTTGGCGACTTCGTTGATAAATTTTTCGAGCGTGTGCGAACCGCCGATTCCCAAAAATCCGCGCCCGTTTGAATCGGTATTGATATAAACGGCGAGCTTATTTTTCAGTTCGTCGGCGTGTGTTTCAACCCATTCTGTCGAACCCAAAAGTCCCGGTTCTTCGCCGTCCCACGCAGCATAAACAATTGTTCGTTTCGGTTTCCAGCCGGTTTTGGCAAGTTCGCCAAACGCGCGGGCTTCTTCCATTTCGGCAACTAAACCCGAAATCGGATCGTCCGCGCCGTTGACCCAAGCGTCGTGATGATTGCCGCGCATAATCCATTCGTCGGGGCGTTCGCTGCCCTGCATTTTGGCGATGACATCGTAAATCGGTTTGATGTCCCAATTAAATTCGAGTTTCAGATGGACTTTGACCGCACCGTTTCCGCCGAGATGATAAGTTATCGGCAGTGCGCCGCGCCAATTGTTTGGCGCAATTACGCCGCCCATATTTTTCAAAAGCGGCAAAGCGTCGGCGTAGGAAATCGGCAAAACCGGAATTTTCATAATCGTCGGCGCGTCTTTTCTGTCCAATCTTTTTGCGTCTTTGGTTGCGCCAACTCCGGGCGTGAGCGGATCGCCGGGAAAAACCGGCATATCGGCAACCGAACCGCGCTGTGCGCCGTTTTCGCCGCGCCACGCGCCTTTCGGATAAACGTCGCCTTGAAAATAGCCGTCGTCGCGCGGATCGGAATAAATCAAACAACCGATTGCGCCGTGTTCGGCGGCAACTTTCGGTTTAATTCCGCGCCACGATCCGCCGTATTTGGCGATGACAATTTTTCCCTTCACGTCAATTCCGTGCTGCGCCAATTCTTCATAGTCGGCAGGGACACCGTAATTGACGAAAACCAAATCGCCGCTCACATCGCCGTCCGCCGAATATGCGTTATATGTCGGCAGTTGTTCGTTTTTTTGATTTGAAGTCGCATCTTCTTTGAGATCGGGTTCTTCTAATTTAGCCGTAAATTTTTCCGGCGCGGTCATTTCCAAAAGCCGTGTTTTCGGTGTCGGAAACAACACGTCGAATTGTTCGATGTTTGTGTCAAAACCCCAAGATTTAAATTGCGCGGCAATAAAATCGGCGTTTTCCTTGTCGTAAGGCGAACCGACGTGATGCGGACGCGCCGAAAGACGTTTCATCCACGTCCGAAGATTTTCCGCCTTTAGAAAAGAATCGAATTTTGCTTCCAATGCCTTTTGCTTCGCCGAATTTTCCGCAGAAAATCCCATTAATGTTTTTTCGGTTGGCATCGTTTGCGCGAAAACGGAAAATGTTAAGAGAAAAACGAACAAAAAGCGCAGAAATGTTTGACGCATAATTAAAAGCTCCTGTAGATTTGAATTGGTAAAAAACGAGTAAATCTATTGTAGTGCAAAGCGGGCAAAGTTGCCATTTGATTTAAATTTTCAAATAAAATTATTGCCCGCGAACGATTGTAACTAAGTTCAATTTCAATTTTATCGTTTTCAGCGGGCAAAAATTATTTCGACGATGTCAATTGATCTGAGTCAAACCTAAATCTTCCGCTTCTTTGTCATCAATTTCGATTTTCATCCGCAAAAGTCCGGTCGAAAAAGTTTTTCCTTGCGCGTCGGTCATCAAGGATAAAGTTCCGCCGCCGCCGAGTGATTCGTGCAAAAGAAAATTTAATGCGCCGAGATTCGGAAGTTCAAAGCGTTCGACTTCGCCTTTGACCATTTCGCCGAAGTGTTTTTTTACTTTTTCGGCAGTAACTTCGCGTACGAGAAGCGGATAAAGTTCGTCTTTGAGCGCAATAACGCCGACGTTTGCCGTGTCGCCTTTGTCGCCCGAACGTGCGTGGGCGAGTTTTGTTAATTCAATTTTCATATTTTTTTCAATGTCGGTTTATTCAACTGATACTTTAAGAGTCGGTAATTCGACGGTTAAAGTTATACATCAACTTTAAGTTGTAAATCTTCCAAAAACTATATTTAGCTTTTATCATATTTGTAAAACAGATTAAATTTATAAAAAGCGTTCAAAACCAGCGAATGAGTAATTTTTTCATTCACGATCAAATTTTCAATTTCCGAAAGCGGAATAAGTTTTGTAGTTACGCTTTCGTGTTCGTCAAAACTTGTTTCGCCGGTTTTTTCGCAATCAACGGCGAGAAAAAAATAAACAGAATTATTCTGAATCGCCGGATTCGGATGCGCTTTTCCCAAATAAACAAAGTTTGCGGAGGAATAGCCGGTTTCTTCGAGAAGTTCGCGTTTTGCCGCTGCTTCCGGTTTTTCTCCGTCGTCAATTATTCCGCCCGGAATTTCCAAAATTATTTCTTCCGTGCCGTGCCGAAATTGTTCTATCAATAAAACTTGTTCATCCTTTGTCAGACCGATTATATTTACCCAATCAGGATTTTCAATAACGAAAAATGAACTTTTTTTGCTGTCGCTTTCGCGTTCACAAAAATCTTCGCGCACTTTAAAAATTCGGCAATCCGCAATCTGACGAGATGACATTTTTTTCCATGTGTCGGGTTTTTCCGTCATAAATTTATTTTCAATAACATTAGAAATGTGTTTCAATAAGAAATCAAGTTCAATACTAATTTGAGGTGATCGGAATGATTAAATTTACTTCGCGGCATATAATTTTTACTTATATTTTAATGATGGTTTGCGCCGTTTTTGTTTCGGCACAGGAAGAAACTCAGCCGGATTTAGAAACTATTTTGAAAAATGCCGATGAAAAAACACAAAATTATCGGGAAGAATTCAAAAATCTTTTGGCAAATGAAACGAAGACGTTCGAGATTTACAATAAAAACGGCGATTTGAAAAAAAGCAGCACGGTTGAATCGAATTTTATTATATTTCAGTCAATAAAAGACCAAAATGTAACGAGCGAATACCGCGATGTTTATAAAGTTGACGACAAAACCGTCGGAGATAATCAAACGCGGGCGAACGATTTATTGAATCAACTGGCAAAGTCGAGTTCAGTCGAACAGGAACTTAAAAAAATTCAAAAAGAAAGTTTGCGCTATGACAAAAATCTCGAAATCAACGGATTGACTCTTTTGCAATCGCCGATTTTGGAAGATTACGCTCGTCCTTTTTTCGATTTCAAACTTGCGGGACGCGACATTATCAACGGTTCGGAAGTTTATGTTGTCGAATATCAACAAACGAAGCCGTCGCCGTATGTTTTGATCAACAAAAAAGGTTCGGAAGACGAAAAAACCGAACATAGTCTTGTCCTAAATTACAATCTCGGTTTACCAAAATCTTTGAACAATTCCAATGTATTTTTGCGCGGAAAACTTTGGATTGACACCAAGACGTTTCAACTTTGGCGCGAGGAAAGAGAATTGACCGCGCAGACGGCAAATCCGGTTGTTATTTTGAAAAGTGATTTTGAATATCAGCCGAGCGAATTTGGAATTTTAGTTCCCAAAAAAATTTCGCTCGTTCAATACGACATCAGAAAAAAAGGAAAAGACAGCCAAATTTCCGCCGTCAAAGATACGCAGGTTGATTTTTCTTATTCAAAATTCAGAAAAGCCAATTCCGACGTGCAGATTATTGAAGACAATTAGCGTTCAAAGCTCAAAGTTGAAGATGAATTGACTTTGGACTTTGCGGTCTTGCTAAAGCGCGGACTCCTGCATTATGATTTCAAAAATTAGATAAAAGGAGAGCAATTATGAACAAAGCGGAATCGGCTGATTTAATTTTAAAACTTTATGACTTGCGGCGCGAACCGACGATGCGCGAGGCGCGAAGTTGGATGGGAAGTTTTCTTCCCGAAACGATGGAAGAATTGATGGGCGTAATGCAGAACGAACAATCGAGCGCGTATTTTAGAATGGTTGTGAGCTATTGGGATATGGCGTCTTCATTAGTTAATCACGGCGCGATTGACGAAGAAATGTTTAACGACGCGAACGGCGAACATATTTTTGTGTTTTCAAAAATCGAGCCGTTTTTAGAAGACGTTCGGCAGACAATCTACAATCCGAATTACTTGGCAAATCTCGAAAAGTTGGTGATGAAAATGCCGGACGCGAAAGAAATGCTCGCCAAACGACGCGAAATGTCAAAACGTATGCGCGACGCGAAAAGGGAAGCGGCGCAGAAAGTTTAATGCACACCAAACAATGAAAATTACCTCCGCCGAATTTACAAAAAGCGCATTTAACGAAAGCCATTGGACGACGGACGGTTTGCCGGAAATCGCTTTTCTCGGACGTTCAAACGTCGGGAAATCGAGCCTTTTGAACTCGCTTTTGCAGAAAAAAGGTTTGGCGCGAACTTCAAATACGCCGGGCAGAACACAGTCAATAAATTTTTTTCTCGTCAACGAAAAATTTTATTTCGTTGATTTGCCGGGTTACGGTTACGCCAAAGTTTCCAAAGCGATGCGGGCTGATTGGGGTGTAATGGCAGAAGAATATCTCGGCAACCGGCAGGAACTCGCGCTGTCAATTCATCTCGTAGATTCGCGCCATAAACCGACGGAACTTGACCGTCAGCTTCACGAATGGCTCATTTATCATCAGCAGAACCATATTGTCGTCGCCACCAAAGCCGATAAACTTTCTAATAATAAGTTAAAAAAGAGTTTGCAGGAAATAGAAGAAGATTTGCCGGAAAGCAGAATAATTACTTATTCGTCGCTGACCGGAAAAGGAAAAGACGCGCTCTGGCGGGAAATTTCCGACGCTCTCGAAAAAAGATAAAAATAAAGTTGATTTATTCAATTAAAAAGAGTAATAATTAAATATTCCCAAAACTCAGGGTTTTTGAAAAAGCTAATTAGCTTATTTTTCAATTTCACCACTACGGAATTCCATACAATCTTTTCCAAGAGTTTAGTATTTCAAAAGATATAAACAGGCTTAATTCGTGCCTTTCAACAAACTCTGAACATCTTGGCGAACTACATAAAAAACTTCCATATACAAACGGATAAAAACATGGCAACCAAAACAACACAAGGCAGAGCAAAAAAGGTAAGCAAATCGCAAGAAAACGGTTTTGATAAAGAAGCAGAAGAAAAACTGACCGCAAAAGTAAAAGTTTCTAAATCTGAAAAGGAAGAAAAAGACGGAAGAGACGGAAAAAGCAATGCTTCGACCGACGGAACAGGCAATGCTTCGACCGACGGAACAGGCAACGCTCCGGCAAAGGATGAAACATTGGATTTGGCGGAATTAAAAGATATGTCAATTTCCGAATTGACGCAAATCGCCAAACAAATGGATGTCGAAGGCGCGTCGGGAATGCGAAAGCAGGAACTTATCTTTAAAGTTCTCGCCGCGCAGACCGAAAAAAGCGGACTGATTTTTTCGCAGGGCGTTCTTGAAACTCTGCCCGACGGTTTCGGATTTCTTCGCGCACCGGAATACAACTATTTGCCGGGTCCCGACGATATTTACGTTTCGCCTTCGCAGATTCGCAAATTCGACTTACGCACCGGCGACACCGTAAGCGGACAAATTCGTCCGCCGAAGGAAGGCGAACGATATTTTGCGCTGATCAAAGTCGAAGCAATCAACTTTGAACAGCCCGAACATTCGCGCGAGAAGATATTTTTTGACAATCTCACGCCGCTTTATCCCGACGAACAATTAAAAATGGAAACCACGCCCGACAAAATTTCGGCGCGTGTCATTGACCTCGTAACTCCAATCGGCAAAGGACAACGCGCGTTAATCGTCGCTCCGCCGCGCACGGGTAAAACGATGCTTCTTCAGATGATGGCAAATTCTATCACTGAAAATCACCCGGAAGTTACACTAATCGTTCTGCTGATTGACGAACGCCCCGAAGAAGTTACCGACATGCAGCGCAGCGTCAAAGGCGAAGTTATTTCGTCAACCTTCGACGAACCGCCGACGCGCCACGTTCAAGTTGCCGATATGGTCATTGAAAAGGCGAAAAGGTTGGTCGAACACAAACGCGATGTCGTGATCTTGCTCGATTCGATTACCCGTTTGGCAAGAGCGCACAACGCGGTCGTGCCGCCGTCGGGCAAAATCCTGTCGGGCGGTATTGATTCCAACGCTTTGCAGCGTCCGAAACGCTTTTTCGGCGCGGCTCGCAACATCGAAGAAGGCGGAAGTTTGACGATTATCGCCACCGCTTTGATTGATACGGGTTCGCGTATGGACGACGTGATTTTTGAAGAATTTAAAGGAACGGGTAACAGCGAAATCCATCTTGACCGTCGTTTGAGCGACAAACGCCTTTTCCCCGCAATAGATTTACAGCGTTCGGGAACGCGCAAAGAAGAACTGCTTTTAAGCCCCGAAGATTTGAATCGCGTCTGGGTTATGCGCCGCGTTCTCAACCCGCTTTCGCCGGTCGAACAAATGGAAGTCGTGCTTGAAAGATTATCGAAATCGAAATCTAATGCGGAATTTCTCGCCTCGATGCAAAGTTAGCCGTTCTTTTAATTATAGAAACTGCAATGCTTATTTTTGTCTTTTCCGAACATTGCAGTTTCATAAAACATTACCTTAAATATGCACAGAAAATTTTTTATTCCCGCGTTCTTCATATTGATCACTTTTTTTCTTTTTTCAACAAATTTATTTGCACAAATAGAAGATCATCCGCTTGAAGTCGGAGGTTTTGCGACGTTAGGTGATTTTAGAGATTCGGTGGGCGAAAGCACGATTGGAGTCGGCGGACGGGCTGCCTATAACTTCACGAAAAATATTGCTCTCGACGGTGAAATCGCTTATTTTCCCGAAAATCCCGGCGGCAACTTCGGACAAACACTGGCTTTTGTCGGAGTAAAGGCGGGCGTTCGCCGCGAAAAATTCGGAGCGTTTGCAAAAGTCAGACCGGGAATCGCGCATTTCGGCGGCGAAGCCTTCAAAGTGCGTTACGGCAGTCAAAGCTATTTCGCTCTCGATGTCGGCGGCGTGTTGGAATATTATCCGAATTCGCGTGTTATTGTTCGGGTTGACGCGGGAGATACGATTATTTCATTTGGTAATCAGATTTTTGATAGTGCCGTTCCGCCATTTACAATTCGTCCCGGAACTACGCATAGTTTTCAGGGCAGTTTCGGTGTCGGATTCAGATTTTAATTGTAAATTTATTGTTGAATCAAATCGTTTTGGTATAAGTTTCGATTTCGATGCAGAGCTGGTTTTTCGTAAATCGTCAATCGAAAATCGTGAATAGAAATTTTAATTCTGTTCACGATTTTTTTTCGTTTGTTCTGCGGAATCAAAACACAAAATCACTAATTGTTTTTAGTCTGAAAATAAATTCGTCTGATTATTTTTCTTTGCCTTTTGCGCCCGTTTCGTAACTTCTTCAATTAACGGCAGATTCATTCGTGCGCCGTCCAAGATTTCCTGCACTGTGACGATTTGCAATTTATCAAATGATTTACCAAATCTAACGCACGACGAAACTGTGCGGGTATTCGCCGTAGGTATTTGATGTGATGCCGTTGCGTTCGGTGCTGCCGTAAGTTTGGCGACCGGAACGAAATTCGATGGTCACAACGCCGCCGTCGGTGAGACTGAACAGTCCGGCGTGGACGGCGGCGGTGCAAATCGAGGAATCCGCCGTGTAAATGTCGCTGCCCCAAATCGAACCCGCCGTGCCGTTCGGAGGACAGCGGAATTTGTAAATTTTACCGACATCTTCTTTGAAGCTGACTGCCGACGTATTCCATTGAATCGGCGTGGTTTCGTCGGCATTACCAGTGTCCGGTGTCGGTTTCTGCAATTCGGTTTTCGGCGAAGACTCCGCCGTCGGCGAACTTTCGGGCGTTATGTCCGGTGTCGAAGGCGTAATCGAAGGTGATGTCGAGGTCTTTGGAACGCTGATATTGGTTTGGCGTTTCGTCCGCGCTGTTTCGTCGGTCTTGAAGAAACTGTAAGCCACAAATGCAGCGGCGACCGCGCCGATTAAAATTACCAGACCGACTAATCCGAACCACAGCAAAAATCTGCTTTTTTTCTTCGGCGCGGGCGATTGCCGCGCTACTGTTTCCTGTTCACCTTCAACGGTCAGCGGTGTTCCGTCCATCAAACAAAATGCCTGCGAATCATCATACGTGCGATTGCACTTTGAACATTGTTTCATCTAAAAACCTCAATATAAATAATTAAAATTTCGTTTTCGCCGCGCCTGTCAGGTTTATTCGCAACGCCTTTGATGTAATAGTTTTTATTTGGATTCATTACCATATCCGCTTCTCTTAAAAACCGTGATTTCTCTAATTTTTACTCTGTTAAGCGGTCAAGTCAAGAAAGAAAAACATCTTTAGATGGCAGATGGCGGGCGGCAGCTAAAAGCCGGATAAAATTTTCTATCCGGCTTTTAAATTTTTCCGTTTGTCATCAAATAGACGAATGACGGAAGTCTTGTTAGAATCTCAATGGTTGAATCACATTTCAGATAAAAGAGGAAATATATTTTGCGCGTAGCGGTTCTATCTGCGGAAGCAGTTCCATATTCAAAAACAGGCGGTTTGGCGGATGTCTCCGGTGCGCTGCCGAAGGCTTTGCGGCGCGTCGGCGTGGACGCTTTTTTAATTACGCCGCTGTATTTGCAGACGAAAGGCAAAGACATCGGGCATTTGGCGATTGATGATCTATTTGTCGAATGGCGCGGCAGAACTTTTCGCGCCAAGGCTTTTTACAGTGAAGCTAACGGTTCGCCGACGTTTTTGATTGACGCGCCGGAATATTTTCATCGTTCTTCGATTTACGGTTTTCGTGAAGATTACGAGCGTTTTGCCTTTTTTAATCAAGCGGCGTTGGCGTTAATTAAGCGCGTCGGCGCATCGCCGGATATTGTGCATTTGAACGATTGGCACTGCGGATTTGCGGCGGTCAAAATCGCGCATCTGCGGTTTTGGGATTTTTATTGGCGCAATACGCGAACAGTTTTTTCGATTCACAATCTCGCGTATCAAGGCGTTTTCGATTCTGGCGAACTCTGGAAAATGGGTTTCGGCAGCGATTTCGAGCGCAATGCGTTTATGGCGGACGGCGCGGCTTCGGCGTTAAAAGCGGGTTTGGCAACCGCCGATATGCTTTCAACTGTTTCGCGCACTTACGCGCAGGAAATTCAAAGACCGGAAAACGGCTATGGTTTAGACTGGCTGCTGAGGCAAAGAAGCGACAAGTTTTTCGGAATTACCAACGGCGTTGATTACGACGTTTGGAATCCTGAAACCGATAAAGATTTGCCCGCGCATTTTAATACGCAAAATCTCGACGGCAAACGGAAATGCAAACGCGCCTTGTTAAATCATTTTATGCTGCCCGTTGATCTCGAACGCCCGATTTATGCGAGTGTTACACGACTAACGGCGCAGAAAGGTTTTGAACTTATTCAGCAAACGGCGGGCGCGATTTTAGAAACAGGCGCGTATTTTATCGCGCTTGGTTCGGGCGATAAAAGTTACGAAGACTTTTTGCAAAAGCTGAGAGATTACGCGCCGCAACAAGTTGGCGTTTTCAAAGGTTACAACGAAGATTTGGCGCATCTGATCGAAGCCGGCGCAGATATGTTTTTGATGCCGTCAAAATTCGAGCCGTGCGGTCTAAATCAAATGTATTCACTGCGTTACGGCACGATTCCGATTGTCCGCGCCGTCGGCGGTTTGGAAGATACCGTGCAGAATTTTGACGTTGTGAACAGCAAAGGAAACGGTTTCAAATTCAGAGAATTCAGCGCGGATAAGTTTCTCGAAAAAATCTACGAAGCATTATTTGCTTATTATGAACCTGAAACGTGGCGCAAAATTCAGCGCAACGGAATGACCGAAGACAATTCTTGGGAAAATGCGGCGCGAAATTACGTCGCGCTTTATCAAATGACAAGATCGTAAATGTTTAGCTATCAAATAGATGAAAATTTAAAACTGATTTTATCGCAGCAGAATCACGCCGAAGAAATCACCAAAGTTGTTCGGGAAAATCTGGAAGAGCTAAAACTTTGGATGCCTTGGGCAACTGACGCATATTCGATTGATTCGGCGCGTGATTTTATCAAGTTTAATTTGACCGAATTTGCCAAAAACGGTAGTTTTAGCGCGAGTATTATTCGGGAAGAAAAATTTATCGGCGGAGTCGGATTTCACAATCTGGATGCAAAAAATAAATCGGCGCACATCGGATATTGGCTGGCGAAAGAAGCGCAGGGAAAGGGAATTATGACGCGCTGTTGTCGGGCGTTATTTGATTATTTGTTCGGCGAATTCGGTCTAATCGTCTTCAAATAAACTGCAATGTCGAAAATCTGAAAAGTCGCGCGATTCCCGAAAGATTGGGTTTTCAATTGGAAGGCATTCACCGACAAGTCGAATGGCTCAACGGAGAGTTTCGAGATTGGGCGGTTTATGCAATGTTAAAGGAAGAATGGGAAATTCAGTCATCAGTCAATAAAACTGATAACTAATAAATGAAATATGATAATTGTGATAATCGGCGCACAATGGGGCGACGAAGGAAAAGGAAAAGTTGTTGATTTATTAGCGGACAGATTCGATATTGTCGCCCGTTATCAAGGCGGACATAATGCCGGACATTCTGTTTATGTCGGCGATAAGGCGTTTGTTCTGAGGCTTTTGCCGTCGGGTATTATTCACGAAGGCAAAACCTGCGTTCTCGGCAACGGAATGGTCATTGACCCGAAGGCGTTTTTTGAAGAAGTTGACCAAATGGAAGCGCAGGGAATTTCGGTTTCGCCTGACAGATTGAAGGTTTCAAGCCGCGCACATCTTATAATGCCGTATCATCGCGCTTTAGATCACACATCGGAAGAACGCCTAGGCAACGAAAAAATCGGCACGACTCTGCGCGGCATCGGTCCGGCTTACGAAGACAAAGCCGGACGGCGCGGCATTCGCGTGTCCGACGCGCTTGTTCCCGAACTTCTTAAATCGAGAATCGAGAGAAATCTGGCGGAAGCCAATCGCGTGATTGTTCTTTACGGACGCGAACCGCTTCGTTCCGATGAAATTTACGAAGAAATTTCCGCTCTAGCCGAAAGGCTGCGTCCGTATGTTACTGAAACTTCACATTTTTTGTCCGAAGCCGGAAAACAAAACAAAAAAATCCTGCTCGAAGGCGCACAAGCCACGCTTTTAGACGTTGATCACGGAACTTATCCGTTCGTAACGTCGTCAAATCCGACGGCGGGCGGCGCGGCAGTTGGTGCGGGCATTCCGCCGCATCATATTTCCGGCGTTTTAGGAATTGTCAGAACTTACACAACGCGCGTCGGCGAAGGTCCGTTTCCGACGGAAATGCTTGATGACGAGGAAGATGTGGCAAATTTAATCAGGCAGCGCGGCAACGAATATGGTTCGGTTACAAAACGCCCGCGCCGCTGCGGTTGGTTCGATGCGGTGGCGACAAAATATGCGGCGGAATTAAACGGTTTCAATTCGGTTGCGCTGACAAAATTGGACGTTCTCGACGCTTTGGACGAAATCAAAGTCTGCGTCGGTTACGAAATTGACGGCAAAAAAATTGATACGTTTCCGGCAGTTTCGCTGGATTTGCGGCAGATAAAACCAGTTTACGAAACTCTGGAAGGCTGGAAGAGCGAAACTCTCGGAACAACAAAACTTGAAGATTTGCCGGAAAAAGCGCGTGAATACGTCGAATTCTTATCAAAGTCAATCGGCGTGGAAATCGGTCTAATCTCCACCGGACCGGAGCGCGATCAGACAATTATTTTGCCGGATTCAGTGATGGAAAGTTGGTTTAAATAAAATAATTGATTTGCAAACTTGATTTTCCGCCGCTAGCTTATTAAAATCTAAAGTTTCGTTAGCTTGAATAAAGTTAGTGAATAATGTTTCAAAATGTGGTCCGATAGCTCAGTCGGTAGAGCAAATGGCTTTTAACCATTGGGTCGAAGGTTCGAGTCCTTCTCGGATCACCATTATTTTCAATAGTTTAGGGCATCTGTAACAGATGCCCTTTTCTTGTTTGAGTGCCTAGTGAGTGCCAAACTTCCAATGATTGAATTGACGTGGGGCGAAACCAGCCACACACAATTCCGAGTTTAACAAAACAAGATTAAAGAAAAGCTGTTTCGCCCTCACGTCCAACGACCGAGTTGACGCGGGCAAAAACCGAATTCGCGCAACTCCGATTTAACCGAAATAGATTTTAAAGAGAGGCTGTTTTTGCCTCGCGTCCAATGATTTGTTGGGCGGCGCGTGGCATTAAACAAATTCCTAACTGCTTTAATGTTGATGTCAATTCCTATTTGCGAACACACATTTTTAAGCTGGCGGCAATCAATTTAAGAAATTAACCTGCTGCCAAACACTGTGCAATCAATGCTCATTTGAAGTGATTAGCTGGTTGCTTTGCCTGATGCCAGTGCTTTGACATCATCGGTGGTCAACGGGTTTCCGGCAATTCCCCAATCTCCGCTTTTCACCTCTTCAACTATGCACAACGTTACGGGACGCATATTTTCACCTTCGATGGAAACCATCGCGTCCGTAAGTTTTTTAATGATTTCCTGCTTTTGCGACTGCGAGAAAACTCCCTCAATAACCTTCACATTTATAAGTGGCATCTGAATTTCTCCTTTTTAATAGACATTTTGATTATGCTGTTTATCTATCAGTGTGTCCAATTCAACCGATAGCCGCCCAACGACTGAGTTGACGTGGGGCGAAACCGAATTCACGCAACGTCAGGGAAACAAAGCAAGATTTTAAAGAGAAGCTGTTTCGCCCTCACGTCCAATGACTTGTTGGGCGGTGCGTTAATTTAAACCAGTTGCCCTAGCCAAAGAGAATTATCCGTAGCAAACCAATCAAACCGCCAGCTAAGACTACCAATAAAACATCTGCCTTAATAAAACCGAGTTTGAGCCAGAAACGAAACGCCTCGCCGAATGAACTTGTCTTTTTTCTTCTTCCCGCATTTTTTCGCTCACAAAATTTTCTATTATTTTAAGTGTCAATCAATAGCATTCTTAACTTATTGAACCTGTTCATCCGAAGGAAGCGCAATTCTCAGGACAGGCTTGCCATCAACATTTTCGAGCGGCAGATAAACGCGATGCGTCGCGCTGTCAACCGCTACCGTGTGAGCGCCTGCGGCGTAAAAACCGCTTCCGACTTTTTCCAAAGCGTCTTTTTTTTCATCGAAGATTGTCAGAACGCCGCTTTCGGCTGAAACATAGAGCCGTCCCAAATCCGAATCGAAAGCAAGCACGTCGGGGTCATCGCCGACCGAATAAATCGCCAGCAGTTTTTTCTTTGCTAAATCGAACATCGCCAATTTCGCATTGCCTTCACAGGCGGCGAAGGCGAAACGATTTTTTCCGTCAATCAGCAGACCGTGACTGTCTTTGCAGCCCGCAAGCGGATAATTTCCCACGACTTTATCGGTGTTCGGATCAATTTCGATTATCTGATTAAGCCGATGAACGGCGACGAAAATGCGGTCGCTGGCAGCGTCGTATTGCGTGTTTCCGGC
>JBBSIE010000016.1:0-50326 GCA_038232235.1 Pyrinomonadales bacterium
AAAAAACAGTTTTTATTTTCACTTGAAAGAGTGTGAGTTTCGATTCAATTACAGAAAAGAAAATCTCTACGCTTTGCTTTTGAAAATTTGTAATGATAATGATCTTATCTAGTCTTGACCCTTAAAAATTTATGAATTTTGAGCCAAATGAATTAGGATATTGGGGTGAATTCGGCGGGCGGTTTGTTCCCGAAACGCTGATGTCGCCGCTTGAGGAATTGACGGACGCTTATTTTGCCGTGCGCGATGACGGCGATTTTCAGGCGGAGTTTTTGCAATTATTGAAAGATTTTTCGGGTCGTCCGACTCCGCTTTTTTATGCGAAAAGACTTTCCGAAAAATTGGGCGGCGCGAAGATTTATTTGAAGCGTGAGGATTTGGGGCATACTGGCTCGCATAAAATAAATAATGCGCTCGGGCAGATTTTGCTGGCGCGTAAAATGTCGAAGAAAAGGATTATTGCCGAAACGGGCGCGGGACAGCACGGCGTGGCGACGGCGACGGTTTGCGCGTTGTTTGGACTCGAATGCGTCGTTTATATGGGAACGGAAGATATGCGGCGGCAGGCGTTGAATGTTTTTCGGATGCAGCTTCTCGGCGCGGAAGTGCGCGGTGTTTCGGCGGGCGCGAAAACGCTGAAAGATGCGATAAACGAGGCTCTGCGCGATTGGGTGACGAATGTTGATTCGACATATTATCTGCTCGGTTCGGCATTGGGACCGCATCCGTATCCGCTGATGGTCAGGGATTTTCAAGCGATCATCGGACGTGAGGCGCGTGAGCAGATTTTGGAAAAAGAAGGGCGACTTCCTGATTTATTAATCGCGTGTGTCGGCGGCGGTTCAAATTCGATTGGGCTTTTTCATCCGTTTTTGAATGATAAAAATGTAAAAATGATTGGTGTTGAAGCGGGCGGGAAAAGTTCAAAACTCGGCGAACACGCGGCGCGTTTTAATAAAGCGGGCGGCGGAAAAATCGGAGTTTTGCAAGGAACGAAAAGTTGGCTGCTTCAAGATGAAAACGGGCAAATCGCCCTGACACATTCAATTTCGGCAGGACTTGATTACGCTTCCGTCGGACCGGAACACGCATTTTTACAGTCAATCGGGCGGATTGATTATGCTTTTGCGACGGACGATGAAGCACTCGAAGCATTTCAAATTTTATCCGAAACCGAAGGAATCATTCCCGCGCTTGAAAGTTCACACGCCGTCGCGCACGTTTTGAAAATCGCGCCGGAAATGTCGGCGGATGAAATAATAATTGTTAATCTTTCCGGGCGCGGCGATAAGGATGTTGAGCAAGTTCAGGAAATGTTGAAAAAATGAATCGTAAATTAACAAAACAAGAAATGGATTGGCTAATTTTCGGATTGGAATATTCGCAAACCGATGAATATCTGAAAAGGAGAAAACAAACTTTCAAATCAGCCGGAAAATCAACAAATATCAAATCGCCTGACCTAAAATTCTATCTTGAACAGATTGACAAACTTCGCGTCGTAAGAAAATGTAAATGCGCTGATCCCGATTGCCATACAATTAAATTTCAAAACTTTGAGCGAGGTAAATGTGCGGTAATTATTGATGCTCAAATCGAAGATGGAAGATTGCTGATGATTGATATTCATAAAGAAACGAAATTTTTGGCGGGACTCGAAGTAATTTAATAAAGGAATTTGATAAAAATTTTCTAAATTTTTTGATCATCTAAAAGATTTTCGACAATATTTTCCGCACTTTTCGGACGCGCCAGACGCGAAACATTCTCCTGCATTTGTGCAAAGCGTTTTTTGTCCGACAAAAGTTTATCGAATTTATAAGCAAGCGTCGGTAAATTGTTACATTTTATCGCACAGCCTTCTTCCAAAAGATGATCCGAGTTGCGTTCTTCCTGTCCGGGAATCGGATTGACGACGACGAAAACCAAATTTTTTGCCAACGCTTCGGAAGTCGTTAAACCGCCGGGTTTGCCGACAATTACGTCCGCCGCCGACATATATTCATCCATCGCGGTTGTAAAGCTGATTGGTTTGAAATTAACCGTTTGATTGTTTAATTTTTCGTCCGCCAATTTTTCCAGTTTCGCTTTTAATTCTTCGTTGCGTCCGCACAAAGCGACAATTTGCGCGGGCGTTTTCATTTCGGAAAGTGCCTGCAAAAGATGTTCGATATTTCCGACACCGAAACCTCCGGCGGAAACAAGAATCGTAATTTTATCTTTTTCCAAACCGTATTTTTCGCGCATTTCGATTTTATCTTTCGTTTCGGCGAAAATCGGATCAATCGGAATGCCGGAAACCGCAATTTTATCGGCGGGAATTCCTAATTTTTCGAGATGAACTTTTGTTTCTTCGAGCGCGACAAAATATTTTTCGTAATAATGACAAAGCCACAAAGCGTGTGCGTCAAAATCGGTGACGACAATCGCCTGAGGACAGGAAATTTTTTCTTTCGCTTTCAGCCACGAGATAATTTCGGCGGGCAGAAAATGTGTGCAGACGGCGATGTCAGGCTTTTCTTTTTTAAGCAATTTGATCAACGGCTGAGTATTTAATCTGTCCAAAGCGAGCCGTCTTTTTTCGTTTTGCCAGGGTTTATCGAGCGAATCATACATCCAGCCGAGAACTTCGGGCATCGTGTTGACCATATCGAGATACGCTTTGCCATACAATCTTCGAAAAAGCGGATTTGTGTAATTCAAAACATCAATGTTTTTTAATTCTTCCGCCGCGTTTAATTTCACAAACGCCTTTTCCAGAGCGTCAGCCGCGCGAAGATGTCCCGCGCCAACGGATGCCGATAAAATTAATACTTTTTTGAACATAAATTTTACGGCTGAGATTTAGAATTTCAGCCGTAAACATCATAACAAACCTTTTCGAGCATCATCACAATTCAATTATTTTCTTTTGTATTCGTCAAGCGAAGATAAAATTTGTTACATTTCAATTAATGGCTTTACAAACTGATTTTATCGTAATCGGCAGCGGCGTTGCCGGACTTCGCGCCTCGATTGAACTGGCGAAATCCGGTGCGCGCGTGACTGTTTTAACCAAAGACAAAGCGAGCGAGTCGAACTCGGAATACGCGCAGGGCGGTGTCGCAGTTGTTTTGTCGGACGACGACAACGCCGAACTTCACGAAGAAGATACTTTGATCGCCGGCGCGGGATTGTGCGATGTGAAGGCGGTCGAAACGCTCGTCGTCGAAGGGACAAAATATATCAAACAACTGATCGAATGGGGAACGGAATTTGACCGCGAAGGCGGAAAGTTGTCGTTCACACAGGAAGCCGCGCATTCGAGAAGAAGAATTTTGCACGCGCACGGCGATTCGACCGGCAAAGAAATCGTTCGCGCTTTGATTGCTCGTGCGCGACAGGAAAAGAAGATAGTTTTAATGCCGTTTGCCAATACGGAAAGTTTGATTATTTCTGAAAACAGATGCGTCGGCGTGAGATTTCTCGATCCGATTCTAAAAGCTCCGCGTGAAATTTTCGCCAAATCCGTAATTTTATGCACGGGCGGCGCGGGACAGCTTTATCTGCACACGACGAATCCGAGCGTGGCAACCGGCGACGGAATGGCGATGGCGTATTTTGCGGGCGCGGAAATGGCTGATATGGAATTCGTGCAGTTTCACCCGACGGCTCTGAGTTTGGAAAACGCGCCCAGATTTCTTTTGTCCGAAGCGATGCGTGGCGAAGGCGGGATTTTGCGGAACAAATTCGGCGAGCGATTTATGGAAAATTATGACGCGCGGCTCGAACTCGCGCCGCGCGATATCGTTTCGCGTTCGATTGTCGCCGAAATGCGAAAAACCGGAACGCGCACAGTTTTTCTCGATATGACGGCGTTAGACGAAGATTTTTTGAAAGAAAGGTTTCCAAAAATTTACGAAACCTGCAAATTTTACAACTTAAATATCGCCAAAGATTTACTGCCCGTTTCGCCCGCATCGCATTATTGTATGGGCGGCGTTCGCACCGATTTGCACGGCAGAACGACGGTTTCAGGACTTTACGCAGCGGGCGAAGTAACCTGCACCGGCGTTCACGGCGCAAATCGGCTCGCGTCGAATTCCCTGCTCGAAGGCTTGGTTTTCGGCGCACGTGCGGGCGAGGCAATGATAACGGATGGCGGAAAATGGAAGGTGGAAAATGGAAAATCTATAGATGAAGATTCGAGAGGAAAAATTCAGAATCCACAATTAGACGGAATTTCGACGGCGGTGAAAAAGCGCGTCAAGCGCGTAATGTGGGAGCGCGTCGGGATTTTGCGCGATGCAAGTTCTTTGAAACGCGCTTTGAAGGAATTTGAGCAAATCTCGCAGTCAAATTTAAGCGTTTCGTCGCGCAATTTTGTAACTTTGGCACAATTAGTAACTACTGCCGCGCTATGGCGCGAAGAATCGCGCGGCGGACATTTTCGCACGGATTTTCCCGAAACACGCGAAGAATGGCGCGTTCACTCGATTCAAAAAACCGGTGCGGAAATTTCTACGAATGAAACAATTAATTTTTGACGGCAATCTGACTTTAAATTTAAGAAAGCCGCGTCAGAATCAAGTTTTGACGCGGCTTTTCAGTTCCTCTAAAAGTTAAATTTACGCGGGTTCTATCGGAACTTCTGCGGTTTGCTGCCTTGATTTCAAAAATCCGCCGACGACAAACGACAAAACTAAAGCTAAAGCCGCACCGACGAATATGACCATCGCTACATTCCAGAAAAGTGTTCCCAAAGCTTCCGATTCAGGTTTGAATTCTCCGGCAATTTGTCCGGCGGCGAAACTTCCCAAAGACGATGCCAAAAACCACACGCCGAGCATTAAACCGACCATTTTGCCGGGCGCGAGTTTCGTCATCGAACTCAAACCGACGGGACTCAGAAAAAGTTCTCCGCAAGTGTGCAGAAAATAAACGACGACAAGCCACATCGGGCTGACTTTGCCCGCACCTGTTAAACCTGATGCGTAAGCCATTACCACAAAACCGAGCGCGAGAAAGAACAAACCGAGCGCGAATTTGAAAACGTCGTTCGGCTGCTTTTTGCCCCATTTTACCCACATAATTCCAAAAATCGGAGCCATTATGACGATGAAAATCGAATTGATTGATTGAAACCACGCCGTCGGCATTTCCCACGTGCCGATTGTCCTGTCGGTTAATTTTTCGGCAAAAAGATTAAAACTCGAACCGGCTTGCTCGAATCCAGCCCAAAACAGCGAGGCGAATAAGAATAAAATGACGATGATGCCGAGCCGTTTCCAATCGTTCAACGAAAGTTTGTCCAGCATTCCGGTGAACAATACGACGATCAATCCGCCGACTACCAGAACCGGAATAAGAGCGATTTTAAGTGTAAACTCAATTCCTCTGGTTGAATAAAAATAAAGCAAAATTCCGAGTCCGACGGCGATTGTTCCCGCAACTTGAATTATGTAATTTGTCGTCATCGAAGTGCTGCCGTCAAGTTCAGTTTTGACAGGCGGTTCGCCGACACCGGCGAGTTTTTGTTTGCCGATGACATACTGAATCAACCCCGCGACCATTCCGACACCGGCGGCGGCAAATCCCCAATGCCAGTTATAAGCCGCTAACGCGCCTGTAATAAGCGGCGCAGCGAATGCGCCAAGATTGATTCCCATATAAAAAATGGAAAATCCACCGTCGCGTCTTTCGTCATCTTCATCATACAAATCGCCGACCATCGCGCTGATGTTCGATTTCAGGAAACCCGTTCCAACAGCAACCAGTACTAAACCGAGATAAAAGAAAGTCAGCGTCGGTACGGCTAAAGCAAAGTGTCCGGCGGCAATAATCACACCGCCAATAAATGTCGCACGTTTTGCACCGATATACCTGTCGGCAAGCCAACCGCCAATTAGCGGCAGAAAATAAACCGAAGCTGTGTAAAGCCCGTAAATCGCTGTTGCATCGGGGGTTGAAAAACCTAAACCGCCTTTTTCAACGGCAGCGACCATATAAAGAACGAGCAAGGCACGCATTCCGTAATAACTGAAGCGTTCCCACATTTCCGTAAAAAACAAGGTGGATAATCCGCCGGGATGTCCAAAAAAACTCTTGTCGTATTTGCTCGAAGCGTTTTCAGCAGTTGCCATAAAAAATTTTCCTCTGTTTGTTTGTTTTTTGAAAAGATTAGGGCAAAAATATAACAGATTAAGCTGATAAAAAAAAGGTATTGTCGAATTTTACTTTGGAAACAGATAAAAGAATGAAGAAATTATTGATTTTTTCAAGCGTTTTTTTTAATGTTCCGAAGCCGAATTTTTGATATTTAGCGACTCTTATGAGATAAATAAACTTGAAAACAATGTTTCCGCAAATTAAAAACAAACAACGCGGAGTTTCGTTAAAATGCTGTCAATTTTAGGCTTTATTGCTGTATTTATTGCAGCTTGTTTCGATTAAATTTATGGAATTATTTAACAACCTCGGCGCGAAGATCGAAAATCTCTGGCGCGACAAGAATTACGACGAAAATTTGTTTCCTGCGCTGACCGCGCAAGCCTTGAGAGACGCGAATTTGCCTGAGAAAGTTTCGGCTTGGAAAGTTATCGAATGGACTTTGGGCGAAACCGTTCTGCCCGAACAACGCGATTTGCGCGGAAATTTCGGCGATCCGCCGATTACAATTTTTAACAGCCCGCGTTTTCACATTGACGTTTATTTTTGGCTGCAAGGCACAACCGCCGTTCATCAACACGCTTTTTGCGGCGCGTTTCAGGTTTTATTAGGTTCGAGCATTCACAGTTGGTATGAATTCGAGCGGCGCGAAGCTATAAACTCATTTACCGAAATCGGCGATATAAAATTAAAGTTGTGCGAACTTCTGCAAGTCGGCGACGTGCAGGAAATTCGCGCCGGACGAGAATATATTCACGGACTTTTTCATCTCGATATGCCGTCGGCGACAATCGTCGTCCGCACACATAAAAGTCCGATGTTTCTTCCGCAATATTCTTATCACAAACCGTTTCTGGCGATTGATCCGTTTTTTGAAGAACCGAATACGATAAAAAAATTGCAGAGCATTACGGCGTTGATTCGCACTGAACATCCCGAAACCGATAGATTTATCGCTGAACTTTTGGAAAATTCCGACTTTCAATCAACTTACACGATTTTGTCAACGCTTCGAGGTCATCTGCAAAAAGGTCAAATCGGCAATTATTTTAATCCTGACGCGGCGCAAAATCGTTTTGACGCGCTTTTGGAACTTGCCCGAAAACGGCACGGCGCGTTGGCGGAATGTTTGCCGGAGATTTTTGCACATCAGGCACGTGTTGAAGAAATAGTCAGCCGTCGCAATTATGTTAATGATCCCGAACAGCGATTTTTTCTCGCTTTGCTGATGAACGTCGAAGGCAGAGAACAGATTTTCGCGCTCATCAAAAAGCGTTTTCCCGATGCCAAACCGATTGATAAAGTTCTCGATTGGATTTATGAACTTTCACAGACGAAAGTTTTAGGCTCGAACATTCCGAACGCTCTCGGCATTGCTGATTTTGGCGATCTCGATTTGTTCATTCTCGAAAGTTTGCTCAAAAATTCCTCCGACGAAGACATAAGAAACACTTTGCAAACCGAATACGGAATGAATGATGTTGAAAATTTGGAGCAAATCGTCGCGGACAAAAAAGAAAAAATCAAACAATCCGTAATTTGTCAGCCTTTGTTCGTTTGATTTTATAATGGTCAATTTTTCAAAAAATTATAAAAAAATGCGGAAGCCCGCACGAAGTAAGGACGCAGAAACACATATAATTCGTGCGCGTTTCTGCAATAAAAACCAATTTTTGATCGGTTTGGTTTTTTGCTTGGTTATATTTGCGCCGCTGTCGAATTTCGCCGCGACGCTGGCGGAATATCGTGAAAACATCGGCTATGCTAAAGATTTAATAATCGAACTGCTTTATCCCGAAAATGAAGATTTATCGCCCGCCAAATATCTAGAATATGAGCGCGAAACTCTGGCAGAGATTCGTAAATCTCTGCCAGTAAATGAAAAAGTCGAATGGCGCGAATCAGCAATGGAAACGGATAATCAATGGTTAAATGAAAAATTGAAGAATTTTGAAGGCGAAGCGCAAAATTCGCCGAATCGTGAACAAATCTTGAATGAAATTTACGAACGGCTCGAAGCAATTGACTTGAAACTCGAAGAACTCGAAAAGCCTTCAGCCGAAACCCGCACAAAAGATGAAGACAAGCAAAAACTGGCGGAGATTTTGCGCCGCGAAGAGTTTCAAAAACCCGAAGCGAAAACCGAAAGTCTTTTCCAAAAAATAGTTCGTAAAATCAAACAGTGGTTTTACGAATTTTTCCCGCATCCAAATTTGCCGGAAAGTTCGGCAGGCGGTTTTCAATCACTTTCTTTCGTTTTGCAAATGCTTCTTTACGCTGTAATTTTGGGCGTAATCGGCTTTTTGATTTATCGTTTCGCGCCTTTTCTGGCAAATCGTTTTCGCCAAAAAGAGAAAACGGAAAAGAAAGAACGTGTAATTTTGGGCGAACGACTTTCGGCGGACGAAACGGCGCAAAATTTATTTAACCAAGCCGAAAAACTGGCGCGTGAAGGCGATTTGCGCGGCGCGATTCGCAAAGGTTATATTGCGCTTTTATGCGAATTGAGCGACCGCAAAATTATCGGTCTGGCGCAGCACAAAACCAATCGTGATTATTTGCGCGACGTTCGTTCGCGGCGTGAACTTCACGAAAATATGAACGATTTGACTGCTAACTTTGAACGTCATTGGTACGGTTTCGACAACGCCGAAGAAAATGATTGGCAAGAATTCCGTCAAAACTATAAAAAAGCCGTGAACAATTAATCCATTCACGATTTACGATTTACGAAACATAGATGAGGCAAAAATTTCTCATAATTCTGGCTTTACTTTTCCTGATAATTCTACTCGTCGGGCTGAATGCCGCCTCTTATACGCAAAAAGAGGAATTGCCGGATACGGAAATCGCGCCGAATCGTTCGACTTATCACGCAGGCGCAACCGGAACGCGGGCTTTTTACGATTTGCTGGCGGAAACCGGCAGAAAACCGATGCGCTGGCAAGAACCGATGTCCGCGCTGCTAATTAACAATAAGAATAATCCGTCAACTTTCGTCGTCATCGGGCAAACACGGCGGGAATTTACCGATGCGGAAATCGAACAGCTTTTGCGTTGGGTTTCACAGGGCGGAAAATTAGTAATCATTGACCGCGAACCGCCGACGGAATTGGTCAAAACGACGGCAAATTGGAGCGTTTCGTTTGAGCCTTCCAAAGATTTGCCGTTTATTAATACTGATCCGTCAGACCAAAAGCAAATGACGGAAAAAACTGTCGCCGCCAAACCTGTTCAGCCGTCTGTTTTTACTGAAAAAGTCAATGCCGTTCAGCCCTCGCGCTTTGCTTCTTCTATTAAATTTGAACGCTTTGCCGATGCCGCGTCAGAAGCGAAACCAGCCGAAAGCGATGTGCCGACGAAGTTTTCAATCGAACCGGAAAAAGAAAGTTCGCCAAAATCAAAACAGGCGAAAGACGACGGACTCTTTCAAGCGTCCGAACCAACACCTGTTCCGCCGCCGATAAAAGCCGCGCCGCAGGAAAACAAATCCGATGGCACATCGTCTGAAACAGGCGATTCAGGAACTGTCGAAACCAATGCGCTGATCGCGCCGGTTGGGCATCTGGCAAATAATGAAAAAAATTTGCTGGTTGACGTTCCGTTCGGTTCGGGTGAAATCGTTTTTTTGACCGATCCGTATATCGTTTCAAACGGCAGCATAAATTTAGTTGACAACGCACAGCTTGCCGTAAATGTTGTTGCTTCGCGCGAAGGAATTATTGCATTTGACGAATTTCATCAAGGCTACGGCGCAAATAATAATTCACTGCTCGCGTATTTTGAAGGAACGCCGCTGACGGCGATGATTCTTCAACTTGCTGTGCTGATTGGCGTGATTTTATACACACAAAGCCGCCGTTTTGCGCGACCTTTGCCGGAAAATGAACCGAATCGCCTTTCAAAACTCGAATACGTTTCGGCGATGGCGGAATTGCAGCAGCGCACGAAAGCCTACGATTTAGCGATTGAGAACATTTACACCGATTTCCGGCGACGCACGGCGCGGCTTGTCGGAGTTGATAATTTCACGACTTCGCGGCAGGATTTGGCGAAATTGATTGCCGAACGCGCTAAAATGAATTTTGACGAAGTTGAAAATTTGATGTTCGTAAGCGAAGACATCATTCGCGGCGAACCGACCAACAAACGCGAAGTTCTGCAAATCACGAGCCGTTTGCGCCTGCTTGAAGAAAAACTTGGTTTACAGCGCAGAAAGCGGGCGGAAAGTAAAAAGTAAAAAGTAAAAAGTAAAAAGGCAAAATTAAAAAGTTAAAACCGATAAATACTCTGCAACTTTCCACATATTTTCAACTTTCTGCGAACTTGCTTATTATGTTAATCTGATTTTTAAAACAGCACTATGAAAACTGCACTTATTCATCATCCGATTTATCAAAAACACGACACAGGAGTTGGACACCCGGAAACGCCGAAGCGTTATGAAGTCGTGATGAAGGCTCTTGAAAACGATGTAAAACTCTGGGAAAGTTTGAATATTATCGAAGCCGAAAAAGTTTCGCGCGGAATAATTCAGGCGGCTCACACTAAGGAACATTTTAATAAAATCGAAACGGCGTTTGAAAGCGGTGTGGAATATCTCGACGCGGACACGGTTGTTTCGATGCACTCGTTTGACGCAGCAGTTTACGGCGCGGGCGGGGTGTGCCGCGCCGTTGATGCCGTAATGAAAGGCGAAGCCGACAACGCTTTCGTCGCCGTGCGTCCGCCCGGACATCACGCGACGGGCGAAAACGCGATGGGATTCTGTCTTTTTAATAACGTCGCCGTCGCCGCGCGTTACGCGCAGAACAAATATAAGGAAATCGAGCGCGTGGCAATTGTTGATTGGGACGTGCATCACGGCAACGGCACACAGGGAATATTTTTTGATGATCCGACGGTTTTCTTTTTTTCGATGCACCAATATCCGTGGTATCCGGGCAGCGGTTCACGCGGCGAAACAGGTTTCGGGCGCGGCGCAGGATACACGCTGAATGTTCCCGTCAAAGCGCATACCAAAGCCGACAGTCAGAAACGAATGTTTGAAAACGCGCTCGGCGATATTCATAAAAATTTCAAGCCCGATCTGATTTTTATTTCCGCCGGTTTCGACGCTCATTCGACCGATCCGCTCGGACAGCTTCTGCTTGAAAACAAAGACTTTAACCAGATGACGAAAACGGTCAAACAGTGGGCGAACGAAGTTTGCGGCGGCAGAATTGTTTCCTGTTTGGAAGGCGGCTACAATTTAGAAACTTTAGGCGAAACAGTCAGAAATCACGTCGCCGAATTGAGCAAATAACCTGGTATGAACACACGAAAACTCGGAATCGCCGTTGTCGGAATCGGCGGCGCAGTCGGCACGACGATGATTGCCGGAATTTCACTTCTAAAAAAAGAAAAAATCGGAACGGAAGGTTTACCGCTGGCTGATCTTGACGAAAAACTCACTGAAAACTTAGCCGATTATAAAAATATCGTGTTCGGCGGCTGGGATTTGCACAGCGAAAATCTGGCGGCGGCGGCGGAAGAACACGACGTTTTGACGCATAAACAATTCGTCGCCGTCGAAGAAGAATTGCGAAAAATAAAACCTTGGCGAGCAGTCGGCAACAAGGCTTTTCTGCAAAACATCGAAGGCGAAAATCAATTTTCTCTCACCGATTCACACCGCGAAACGATTAAAAAAATTCGCGCCGATTTGGTTGAATTCAAAAAATCCTGTGATCAGGTGGTCGTCATCAATCTCGCTTCGACCGAAAAACTCGCCGCCGAAGGCAACGAGATTTTCAATTCAATCGCCGATTTTGAAAAGGCTTTGGATGAAAATTCACCCGAAATCGCGCCCGCGATGCTTTACGCTTACGCCGCGATTGCCGAACAAATTCCATACGGGAATTTCACGCCGTCAGTCGCCACCGACATTCCCGCGCTCATCGAATTCGCCGAAAACAAAGGCGTTCCAATCGCCGGAAAAGACGGAAAAACCGGACAGACGATGATAAAAAGTGTCCTCGCACCCGCGTTCAAAACCCGCGCGCTGAAAGTCGAAGGCTGGTTTTCAACGAATATTTTAGGAAACCGCGACGGACTCGCACTGTCTAACGCCGAATCGTTAGCGTCAAAAGTCAAAACAAAAAGCTCTTTATTAGAAGACATTCTCGGCTACACGGTCGAAGATCATCTCGTTGACATCCGCTATTATCGCCCGCGCAAAGACAACAAAGAAGCGTGGGACAACATTGATTTAACGGGCTTTCTAGGTCAACCGATGCAGTTAAAAGTAAATTTCCTCTGCAAAGATTCGATTCTCGCCGCGCCGCTCGCCATCGAAATCGCGCGATGTCTGGATTTAGCCAAACAACGTGGCGAAAAAGGCGTTTTGGAAGAAGTCGGCGTTTTCTTTAAATTCCCGATGACGCGCAGGAAAGATGAAAAACCTGAAAACGCTTTGCACAAACAAGAATTAATTCTGATTAATTGGTTAGAAAATAAGTATGGAAAATCAGAAACAACTTGATGAATTACCTGCTGACAAAGCAAAATTTCCGAAATGGATTTGGCTTTTCGCATTGGTCGGAATGACGGATTTTTTCGCTTATCTCATAATGTTGTTCGCCGGTTTGCCGTCCGCGTATTGGTGGTCAACTTTGATGGGAACCTGGGGTTTATTATTCGCGGTCGGCATCCAGGGATTTTTATCCGCTTTCGTGGGAACAATTTTATTAACAGCGGCGCAAAAATTTTTGATAAAAAACGGATTCAGCCTCAAAAGAGCTTTCATCTTCAACGCCGTCGGATTTTTTCTGATTGGCATTATTCCCGTGATAGTTTTTCTGCCTGATAACAAAAACAGCGATTATGCAATGGGAATGGCATTTCTGCCGGTGTTTTTCTATCCGTTTTTCAATGCAGTACGTTTTATTATTTTGCTTGCTGCAACATTTCTTTACGTCAAAACTCCCCGCCCTTCATAACGTAACGCTCCGCTTTGCTGTGAAAACTCAATTTGCCGCAGTTTCAAATTACTCATCAAATTTCAAAATACTCTGCCGCTACCGATTAACTTTTAATTGCAAAACATCCGGGCGCGAATAATGTCCGGCAACGTCAAGACTTTGGCGTTCTTCGCGGACTTTTTGATGATTTATTTCGGCGATGACGAGTTTTTCTTCGTTGCAGAAAGGTTCAATAATCCATTCGCCGTCGGGCGCGGCGAGACACGTTCCGCCATTTGATAATATTTCGGGCGCGTTTTCTAAAATTTTGTCGAGGTGAATCGTGTCGGGTGGAAAATCTTCGCGGCGCATTATTGAGGAAACGGACGCGCAGAATGATCTGGATTCTTTGGCAATGAATTTTGTAATGTCCTGCGCGTTGTGAATGCCGCCGGGAAAAACGCAGATGTGAAAATCTTCGCCCTGTCCATAAAGCGCGGCACGGGCGAGTAGATTCCAGTTTTCCCAACAGTTTAATCCGCCAACGGTGAAGGCGTTTAGATTGTGAACGCGCAAACCGTTGCCGTCGCCGTTTGCCCAGACGAGGCGTTCTTCGTAAGTCGGCACGAGTTTGCGCTGAACGCTTTTTATTTCGCCGTCTTGATTGATAAAAATCAACGAACAATAAAGACTTTCGCCGCGCGTCGCCGGTTTTTCGACGACTCCAATGTAAATCGCCATCTTTTTTTCACGCGCCAAATCGCAAATTATATTTAAATCGCCGCGTTCGATTTGGACAGCTTGATTGGAATATTCGGCGAAAAATTCCTTTTAAATTTTTGAATCAAACTGTGCGCCGTCCGTCAATTCCAGCCAATACGGATAACCGCCGACAAAGGCTTCGCCGCCGGGCGTGACCAATTCGCAATTTTGATTCGCCGCATCTTCGGCGTATTTCGCAGCTTTTTCGAGCGTTTTTTGACGATTCATCCAAACAGGCGCGATTTGCGCGAGTCCGATTTTTAATATTTCCATAATTTTTAACTTTAATAATCGCTTTTGATGTCGAAGAAAATATTTTTGCAAACAACAAACACTTATTATAACTTTCTTTCAGCGGAGAAAATATGCTACAAATTTTTATGATTTTACTCTGCAAAAATACAAAATCATGTCTCGCCGAACTCGGCATCGCGCCGAAAGAATCCTGTCGCCGTTAATTTAAAAGTAAAACTTATCTCGCTTTTTGGTTTTTAGCTGCGCTAAATCCAATAGTTTTCCGTTTTGTTGTATTATTATTTTTTCAAACTAATTTCAATTTTATGCTTAAATTTCATAACACATTATCAAACAACCTCGAAGAATTTCAGCCGTTAAAAGACAATGAAGTGCGGCTTTACATCTGCGGTCCGACGGTTTGGAGTTTCGCGCACATCGGGAATTTTCGCACGTTTATTTTCGGCGATATTCTGCGGCGTTATCTGAAATATAAAAATTACAAACTGACGCACGTGATGAATTTGACGGACGTTGACGACCGGATTATCAACGAAGCGAAAAAGGCGGACAAGACGATTAACGAATTTACCGCGCCGTTTATCGCGGCGTTTTGGGAAGATTTTGACGCGCTCGGACTCGAACGCCCGGAAATCGCGCCGCGGGCGACCGACCACATCGCGGAGATGATTGCGATTATCGAAAAACTGCTCGAAAACGGACACGCTTACGAATCGGACGGCTCGATTTATTATCGCATTTCGGCTTTTCCCGATTACGGCAAACTGTCAAAAATCAACTTCAAAGGCAATGTTTCCGGCGCGTCGGGCAGAGTTGACACCGACAAATACGACAAGGAAAGCGCGAACGATTTCGCGCTCTGGAAATTGGTTGATGAAAATGAACCGACCGGCTGGGACGCGTCGTTCGGTCGTGGTCGTCCGGGCTGGCATATCGAATGTTCGGCGATGGCGATGAAATACCTAGGCGAAACCTTCGACATTCACGCGGGCGGCATTGATCTGAAATTTCCGCATCACGAAAACGAAATCGCCCAATCCGAAGGCGCGACGAACGAATTATTTGCAAAAACTTGGCTGCATTCGGAACATTTGATGGTCGAAGGAAAAACGATGTCGAAATCTTTGGGGAATTATTACACTTTCCGGGATTTAATCGAAAAAGGTTATTCGGCAACAGCAATTCGTTATTTGTTGATGAGCGTTCCTTACCACAAACAGTTAAATTTCACGTTTGAAACTTTGGACGGCGCGGAACAAACAATAAAACGACTGCGTGATTTTCGCAAACGTCTTATTGAAGCGCAGTTGATGGATGAAGCTAAAAGACAAGTTGGAAATACTGTTAATTTGGAAGTAACAGCAAAAGAAATACTGTCTAATTTTGTAGCGGCTTTGGATGACAATCTTAATACATCGGTAGCCCTTGCCAATTTGCACAACCTAGTTGGTGAAACGAATCGTTTGCTTGCGATTGACGCAATCTCCAATGAAAGTAGAGATGCTGTTTTAGACACGATAAAAAGAATAGATTCGGTTTTGAATATCTTCGGCGAAGTCAAAGAAGAAATGCTCGACTCGGAAATTAAAAAATTAATCGAAGAACGTCAGGAAGCGCGGCGCAACCGAAATTTTACTGAATCTGATGACATTCGAGATTTTTTAATTTCAGACGGGATTACTATTGAGGATACTAAATTGGGAGCAAGATGGAAAAAATCAAAAGAAATTTATGAAACTGAAGAGAGAATACTAAATTTATTAAACAATTTTTCTGGACAAAAAATTTCAGGAAGTTTATTTGGTGTGAGTGGGGAAATTACTTTACCTAAATTCAGCGAAGTTATTCCTGAATCAAAAATCTCTAATTTAAGGATTGATTCAAAAGCAATCAGTAATGAAGAGATTTGGTGGGTTGAGGTAAAAATGATAAATAAACCCCATAAACCTTCCCTGCGTATTTTAGAACAAATGAGAAAATACATTGAAGCAATTGAAGCAATTGAATCTCCAAAAAATATATTTTGGCTTGCAATTTTTGGAGAATTAAATCTATCTTTCAAAAAAGAATTATCAAAAATGAACATTTACTATTCCTCTTTAAATGAAATACAGGAGATTGAAAAATTATTAATTAGAAAATAATTTTTCAATTCAACAAATTTTGCTGGCGGAAAAAGGAATCGTTCTCGAAGACACGAAAGACGGTGTGAGATGGAAAAAGAAGTAAAATTTCAACTTTCCGTCGGTGCGCCTTTTTCCGTCCAGGCAGTCCAGCCGCCCTTCATCGAAAGCACATTTTTATAACCCATTTTCTTCAAATTATCCGCCGCCAGCGCGGAACGATAACCGCCGCCGCAGTATAAAATCAACTCCTGATTCTTGTCGGGAAATTTGTGAACGATGTCGCGTTCAATCACGCCGCGCCCGATGTGCGTCGCGGATTTGGCGTGTAACTCGTTAAATTCGTTATCTTCGCGCACGTCAATCAGCGTCGCACCGTTTTTTATTTTCTCCAGAGTTTCCTCGACCGAAATTTCTTTGACGTTCGGCATAATCGCCTCGACTAATCGTTCAAATTCTTTTGAATGTTCCATATATCAAGTATTTTAGCTCAATAAAATCTTCCAAACTAGCTTGAAGCGCGTTATCAACTTATAATAAATTTATAGTTTTTATAAAATTTTAAGAAAAGAGGTTAAAAAATTGGCAGAAAAATTTGATGTGGTAATAATCGGTTCAGGTCCGGGCGGCTATGTCGCGGCGGTTCGCGGATCGCAGATGGGTTTGAAAGTAGCGTTGGTGGAAAAGGAAAAAGACGCGCGATTGGGCGGAACGTGCGGTTTGCGCGGCTGTATTCCGACGAAGGCTCTACTGAACGCCGCGCATCTTTATCAAAAAGCCGGACATTACGAAGATTTCGGTTTGAAGGTTGAAGGTTTGAGCTACGATTTTGAGAAAGTTCAGAAATACAAATCCGATGTCGTGGCTAAAAACTCGGCGGGCGTTTCGTATTTGATGAAGAAAAATAAAGTTACGGTTTTCAACGGATTCGGCAAAATTGTCGGCAGCGGCAAAGTCGAAGTCGCGTTAAATGACGGGAAAAAAGAAACAATTGACACGAAAAACATCATCATCGCTACAGGTTCGGTCGTGCGCCCGATTCCGGGTTTTGAAACCGACGGCAAACAGGTCGTTAATTCCGATCACATTTTGGAGTTGGAGAAAGTTCCGAAATCAATGATCGTCATCGGTTCGGGCGCGGTCGGCGTGGAATTCGCGTCGGTTTACGCGCGATTCGGCTGCGATACGACGATTGTTGAACTGATGCCGCGCATTGTTCCCATCGAAGATGCGGACGTTTCTAAAGAACTCGAACGCTCGTTCAAAAAACAGGGCATCAAAGTAATGACCGGCGTAAAGCTGGACACGATGAAAAAATCGAAAACTAGCGTTAAAGTTTCGGGCAAAGATTCAAAAGGCAAAGATGTCGCGCTCGAAGCCGAAATAGTTCTCGTCGCCATCGGCAGAATGCCTTATCTGGAAAATCTCGGACTCGAAAACACGAAAGTCAAAGTCAATGACAAAGGAGTAGTCGAAGTCAACGAATTTTACGAAACCGCCGAACCGAACATTTTCGCCATCGGCGATGTCGTCGCCACGCCGTGGCTCGCGCATCTCGCGTCAAAAGAAGGAATTGTCGTTGTCGAACGCTTAGCGGGCAAAAAAGTCGAACCGATCAATATGCGAATCGTCCCGAACTGCACATATTGCGACCCGGAAGTCGCCTCAGTCGGTTTGACCGAAGCCAAAGCGAAGGAAGAAGGCTACGATGTCAAAGTTGGCAAATTCCCGTTCTCGGCTTCAGGAAAAGCCAGAATTTTAGGCGAAACTGACGGTTTTATCAAAATCGTTTCCGATAAAAAATACGACGAAGTACTCGGCGTTCATTTAATCGGACCGCACGCCACGGAATTACTCGCCGAAGCCTGCGTCGCCATGTCGCATGAAGCGACCGCCGAATCGATCGGCAACACGATCCACGCGCATCCGACCGTTTCCGAATCAATGATGGAAGCCGCCGAAGGCGTTCACGATTTGACGATTCATATGTAATTTGGCAGTAAATTTTCAAAATTGATGGTCAGTAAAAATGAGTTTTTACTGACCATTTTTTATTGTTTTGAGTTCACATATTTGCTAACCTAAAATATGCGGGAAATTATCTTTTATAAAACCGTAAGTGGTGAAAGTCCGATTGAAAATTTCCTCAATTCGCTTTCTGCTAAACAGGCGAAAAAAGTTACATGGGTTTTGCAAATTATTGAAATAATGGACATTGTGCCTGTTCAGTATTTCAAAAAGCTCGACGGCACGGATGATATTTGGGAAGTCAGAATTGATTTCGGCGGCAACACTTTTCGCCTTTTCGGTTTTTTTGAAAAAGGCAGTTTGATTATTTTAACAAACGGTTTTGCCAAAAAATCGCAAAAAGCCCCGCAGTCGGAAATCAATTTAGCCGAACAGCGTAAAAAAGATTATCAAAGCAGAAGGAAAACAAAATGAGCGATTTAACAAAATATATCAACAAGCGAAAAAAAACAGATAAGGAATTTGCGGAAAATTACGATAAAGGTTTTGAAAACTTCAAAATCGGCGTGATGCTTCGCCAAGCGAGAGAAAGCGAAGGTTTGACGCAGGAAGAAATTGCCAAAAAATTAAATACGAAAAAATCGGCGATTTCGCGTATTGAAAATCATTCGGAAGATATTCGTCTTTCAACTTTAAGAAAATACGCCGAAGCACTCGGCAAAGAAATCCGTCTGGAAATCGCTTGAACTTTTCGTGTTTATCAAAGATTTATAAAATGACAACAATAAACACAAAAGTCCCGGATGCTCTGTTTCGTCAGGCAAAACAAATTGCCGAACGCGAAGAAATCTCGCTTGATGAATTCGTCGCTTTGGCTTTAGCAAGTCAAATTTCCAGTTGGAATGCCGGAAAATCGTTCGCCGAACGTGCCAAAAACGGTGATTGGGAAAAAGCCCGCGAGATTTTGGCAAAAACACCTGACGTTGAAGCGGAAGGTTTTGACTCAAGGAATTAACATTTGCTGTAAGTTTTGACTGCTTAAAACCGGAATTACGGTGCAGATGTGAACGGTATCGGTTTGTCGCTCGCAACTCCGAATTGGACGGCGTTAAAACTGCCGGACGCGCTTTGCAGTGAATACCACACGCCGTTTGACGGGCGGTAGACGGAAATATCCGCCCGCCCGTCGCCGTCGTAGTCTGCTGCTACCGGTTTGTCGCTTTTATCTCCGAATTGAACGGAGGTGAAACCGAGCAAAGAACGATTCACAGACCAAAAACCGTTTGACGGGCGAAAGATGGCAATGTCGCTTTTTCCGTCGCCGTCATAATCCGCCGGAACTGGAATGTCTTCCATCAGTCCGAAATGAAACGCTTTAAAACTCTGATCTGAACTTTGCAGCCAATACCAAACGCTGTTTGTCGGACGATAGACCGCCAAATCAGATTTGCCGTCATTGTCAAAGTCCGCAAGGAGAGGCACGTCGCCGTTTTGTCCAAATTGAGCAAAGCGAAAATGTCCGTCGGAACTTTGCAGCCAATACCAGTATCCGTTCGACGGACGAAAAACCGCAATGTCGGCTTTGCCGTCGCCATCAAAATCGCCGGGGCGCGGCACATCGCCGGTCGTTCCGAAATTTAACACCCGATAAGTGTTATCGGAGCTATTTAAAACTGTCCATTCTCCGTTTGACGGGCGAAAAACGGCGATGTCGGTTTTGCGGTCGCCGTCGAAATCAGCCGGAGCGATTTGGTCTTGGCTCAAACCAAACTTCATCGCGCTGAAACCGTTCAAACTGTTAAGAAAATACCAAACACCGTTTGACGGACGAAATACGGAAATATCTGCTCGACCGTCGCCGTCGAAATCGAATCGCGGAGTTGAATTGACGGCATCGCCAAGATAACGCGCGAGGATCGGGTCGTTACCGGAAAGACCAGCGACAACAATTTTTCCGTCCGGTTGGATGGCAACTGCATCCGCCCTGCCGGAAGCTGCCAATGTTTCTATTCCGCCGTTTCCGAAACCGGTGTCGAGCGAACCGCTTGCCGTGTAGCGGACTGTCACAAAACTTATTGTTATGGAATTGGAGTTAGTATAATTACCGCCGATGGCGACGATTTTACCGTTCTTCTGAATCGCCACATCAACCGCAACACTGTTACTGTTTCCGATTTTCGTTTGAACCACGCCGTTTGTGCCGAAACTTAAATCGGGTGTTCCGTCCGCATTAAATCTTGCCACTGCAAAATCATTTCGTGTTATATTTCCGTCGGAAACCGTTTTAGAACCGGCAACAACTATTTTACCGTCAGGTTGTAACGCCAGCGTGACTTTGCCGACTCTATTAATTTGTGAATCAATGACTCCATTATTTCCAAAAGTCGTATCTAATGTCCCATTGGGATTCAAACGCCTAATCCGACCACTCGATGATATAAGTATTTTACCGTCAGGCTGAACTAATATTTTACTTACTGCCTCGAATCCCACACCGATAGTATATAAATTGGTATCGAAACTTCCGTCAGAATTATATCGGTTTAAACTTAGACCGGGTGATTTGCTAACTCCAGACGCACCGCCGACCAGAATTTTACCGTCATTCTGAATGGCAACAGCCAGCGTAGCTCCTGCCTGACCTTGATATGTCCGAACGGTTCCGCCATCTCCAAATCCGGTGTCAGGCGTTCCATCGGAATTATACCGGTGGACGTTAAAGGATGAATTGTATTGAAACGAAACGGCGACAATTTTACCGTCGCTTTGAAGAGCGGCATCTGTAAAATCAAGACTTGATGATCCCGGTCGAAGAATTATTTTTCCGCCGACTCCGAATCCAGAATCTAACCGACCGTTGGCATTATATCTGGCAATAATGGCAGAAGACTCTGGAGATTCGCCGACGACAATAATTTTCCCGTCATTCTGAAAGAGTATTTTATTTACAATTCCAACATCGCTCAAAACTATACCGCCGCTGCCGAACGTCGCGTCCAAACTTCCCGGTGCCGCCTGCGCGAAACTTCCCGAAATAGTTTCATTTCCGCTAACCGTTCCGCTAAACTGATTGACTGTTGTTTTTCTGATCGTGTCAGCAAAACTGCCATTCCGGGTTGTAACGGCTGAGAAAGCATTAGTGAAAAAAACGAAAACTAAAAAAATCGAAAAAATTTTATTCATACTATTATCCTTTGTGTTTTGGCAGGTAGATTTTTATTGAGAATCAATTGCTACACGAGAGTATACACCATTTCGTTATTAAGAATCAATAAAAAATTGGTCATCAAACTTTTACAGCAGAACTTATGAAAGGGATTAGTGAATTACTAATTTACACATTTAACTACAATTTTTTTTGCGTGATTATATCGTTCAAGGGTGCCGAAAACCAAGAAAATCTACATTCATATAAATTCTCAATTAAATTCAAATCTCGTCTTGATTTATCTTCGACTCGATTCTTCTGTCGGGAATCAACCACATCAGCGCAACCAAAACATAAATCGCGTTGGAAATCCAGTGATTGACGAAGGCTAAACTAATCGCCGCAATGTAGAAAAGCGGTGAAATTTTGCCTTTGATGTCGCTGCCGATGGCGGCGGCGAGTTTGGAATTTGCGCCCTGTTCCGCGATGATTTGATTTTGCAGAATAAAATAAGCGATGGCGGCGGCGAGCAGAATTACGCCGTAGACGGCGGTCGGCAAAGGCTCGAAATGATTTTCGCCCATCCAGCCCGTAGCGAACGAGATGAGCGACAGCCAGAATAAGAGGTGCATATTCGCCCACAGAATTTGCCGTTGATTTGTTTCGTCGCTTGCAGCAGATGGTGATGATTATTATTCCAATAAATACCGATATAAATGAAACTCAGAACGTAAGTTAAAAATACCGGAAGAAGCGGGCGCAAAGATTCCCAATCCGCGCCGTGCGGAATTTTTAATTCCAAAACCATAATCGTAATCAAAATCGCAATCACGCCGTCGCTGAAGGCTTCCATTCGTCCTTTATTCATAAGTTATTGGCTGTAAATTTCACGGCGAAAATCAATTTTTAGAATCAAATTTCTACACATCTTTGCCGGACATAAATTTATTGTAACGATTTTATTGTCGCTTAATCGCCGCAATTTCAGCGTAAAATAAAATTCGCATATTTCTAAATTTTGTAAAAATTGAATTCGCACGAAAAAATAGACTATTATGTTAAGATAATTTTCCCATTTATTGAAGCTTCATCAATCAGTTCAGAACACATTTGACTTTTTTGCAGCCGGATATTTTATGAACTATGAGATTATCTTAGTCTTTGCCGTCGCCATTTGCGCTGTCGTTTTGTTTGCAACCGAGAAACTTTCAGTTGATCTGATAGCTTTATTGATAATGGCGACTTTGCTGATTTCCGGCGTGATTACGCCCGAAGAAGGAATTTCCGGTTTCAGCAACAAAGCTACCGTTACGGTTGGAGCGATGTTTGTCCTGAGTGCCGGACTTTTCAAAACCGGTGCGGTCAGTTATCTCGGAAAAATCACGTCCGATATTTTTAAGCGAAGTTACTGGTTCGGAATGGTTACGGTGATGATTGCCGTCGGATTTTTCTCGGCGTTTATCAATAACACGCCGGTTGTCGCTATTTTTATCCCGATCCTGCTCGGCGTGGCGAAGGATATAAAAACGAGCGCGTCAAAACTTCTGATGCCGATGTCGTTTGCTTCGATGTTCGGCGGAGTCTGTACTTTGATCGGAACTTCGACGAATATTTTGGTCAGTTCACTCGCCGAAAGACAAGGACAGCCGGCGTTTTCGATGTTTGAAATCGCGCCTTTGGGCTTGATAATGTTCTCTGTCGGAATGACTTATATGCTGCTTGTCGGCATCAGATTGATTCCCGACCGCCGTTCCGAAGGCGATTTGATCGAGAGTTTTAACTTGCAGGAATACATCGCCGAAATTGTCTTGACCGAAAATTCTTCTTCAATCGGACAGGCGATCAAGAACGCGCCGCTGGTCAAAGAAGTCGAGTTGAATATCATTGAAGTAAATCGCGGCGAAGAAATATTTTCATTGCCGACACCGGATTTCGTCTTGCAGGAAAACGACGTTTTGCGTGTCCGCTGTGACTTGGACAAATTTCAACAAATCCAGGAACGCGAAGGCGTTCTCTTCAAGCCGCAGTATAAATGGCACGATGAAGATATTGAAACGGCGGACACAAAATTAGTCGAGGCCGTGATTGCGCCGAATTCGGATTTTGTCGGCAAAACATTGGCATTCTTAAAGTTTCGGGAAAATTTCGGCGCAAGTGTTCTCGCTCTCCGGCATCGCGGGCGATTGATGATCGAAAAAATCGCCGACACTAAACTGGACGCGGGCGATGCTCTTTTAATTGAAGTCAAAACCAACCGTTTTAGCGGACTTCAGCAAAATCCGTCGTTTGTAATTATTTCCGAAATTGAAAAAATCATATATCGCCGAAGAAAGCTCATCCCGGCACTTTTCATCGTGGCGGGTGTTATTTTAACGGCAACTTTGGGCATCGCGCCGATTGTCATCAGTGCGGTTGTCGGCGCGATTTTGCTTGTTTTGGTCGGTTGCCTGACGATGGAAGAAGTTTATCAGTCAATCGAATGGCGAATTATATTTTTGCTTGCCGGAGTTCTCTCGCTCGAAGCCGCGATGACCAACAGCGGCGCGGGAATGCTGATTTCTTCACAAATTATTGCAGTCGTCGGCGTTTGGGGACCGACTGCGCTTCTTTCCGCCTTTTATATGATGACTTTTATTTTGACGGAAATGATGTCAAACAACGCCACCGCCGCGCTTCTGACACCGATTGCGATTGCCACCGCTAATACCATCGGCGTAAGCCCGCGCCCGTTTCTCGTCGCCGTAATGTTTGCCGCTTCCGCCAGTTTTATGACACCCGTCGGCTATCAAACAAACACGCTGATTTACGGTCCCGGACAATACAGATTTGCCGATTTTCTGCGCGTCGGCACACCGCTGAATATACTTTTCTGGATTACGGCAACTATTTTTATTCCCTATTTCTGGGCATTTTAGAGCAGTATTGATTATTTTTCATCCAACGCGCTGACACCGGGCAAAACATCTCCAGCGAGAAATTCGAGAGTCGCGCCGCCTCCGGTTGAGATGTGCGAAATTTTCTCCGCAAGTCCGGCTTGATTGATTGCCGAAACCGAATCGCCGCCGCCGACAATCGAAGTCGCACCGTTTTCCGTCGCTTCGGCGACAGCTTCGGCGACGGCAATCGTGCCTTCGTCAAACGGTTTTTCTTCAAACATTCCCATCGGACCATTCCAGACAATAGTTTTCGCGCCTTCCAACGCTCTTTTGAAAATTGCGGCAGTTTCCGCGCCGATGTCCAAACCGACTAAACCCGTATTTGTAAAATCAACCGGAATTGTTTTGCGGGAAGTCAAAGGTTCGTAAGAATCAACGACTTGATGATCTGTCGGCAAAATTAGCTCAACACCTTTTTCTTTTGCTAACTTTTCGATTTCCAAAACCTTTGGCATCATTTCGTTTTCAACCAAAGATTTGCCGATTGTGTAACCGTTCGCCTTGAAAAACGTATATGCCATTGCGCCGCCGATCAATAATTTATCAACTTTTCGTTCAATTAAAGATTCGATGACGGGAATTTTATCGGAAACCTTCGCACCGCCCAAGATTGCGACAAACGGACGTTCGGGATTGTTTAACGCTTTGCCGAGAAAGTTCAATTCTTTTTCCATTAGCAAGCCGGCGACGGAATTTTCGACAAATTTTGTAATTCCGGCAGTCGAAGCGTGTGCGCGGTGCGCCGTGCCGAATGCGTCGTTGACATAAACATCGGCGAGTTCGGCAAGCTGCTTGGCAAAATCGTCGTCGTTAGCTTCTTCTCCGGCGTGAAGTCTGAGATTTTCAAGAAGCAAAACTTCGCCTTCCTTTAACTGATTTACTTTTTCTTTGACCGCTTCACCGACACAATCCTGCGCGAAAAATACTTTATCGTTTTTAACTTCGGCTTTGCCCAGAGCCGTTCCGTCTTTCGGCATTTCGACGGGTTCATCGCCGCGCGTCGAAACATCTTGAAATTCAGGCATCCGGCGCAGATATTCGTAAACAGGTTTAAGAGAATATTTGCTCTCGTCGTATGGAATTCCTTTTTCTTCGGCTTTCTTTTTATCTTTAATCGGTCTGCCGAGATGCGAAGCCAAAATAACTTTTGCACCGTTTTCTATCGCATATTTTATTGTCGGTAATGCGCCTAAAATCCGCGTGTCGTCTTCGATTTCGCCGTTTTTTATCGGCACGTTAAAATCTACGCGAATAAAAACCTTCTTTCCTTTAATATCTATATCTTTTATCGTTTTTTTGTTCATTTTTCACCTATCAGTCAACAGTTATCAGTTATCAATTTGTTAACTGATAACTGATAACTGACAACTGATTTATAAACCTTTATCGGCGATAAATTTAACCAAATCGCGCACGCGGCACGAATAACCCCATTCGTTGTCATACCACGAAAGAACTTTGACCATTGTGCCACCGATCACTTTTGTGTTTTCCGCGTCCACGATTGATGAATGCGGATTGCCGCGAAAATCAATCGAAACGAGCGGTTCTTCGGAAAATGCGAGAATTCCCTTCATTTCTTCGTTTGCCGCGTCCTTTAAAACACGATTTACTTCTTCGGTTGTAGTTTCTTTTTCGAGATTCATCACAACGTCAACGAGCGACACATTCGGAGTCGGAACGCGCACGGAAATTCCGTCAAACTTCCCTTTCAATTCTGGAATGACGAGCGCGACGGCTTTTGCCGCGCCGGTTGAAGTCGGAATCATCGAAAGTCCGGCGGCGCGGGCGCGTCGAAGGTCTTTGTGCGGCAAATCCAATAATTGCTGGTCATTTGTATAAGAATGAATCGTGTTCATCAAAGCGTTTTTGATGCCGAATTTGTCGTGAATTACTTTGGCGACGGGCGCAAGACAATTCGTTGTGCAGGAAGCATTTGAAATAATATTGTGTTTGTCCGCGTCATACATCTCCTCGTTCACGCCAAGCACAATTGTCACATCTTCGCCTTTGGCGGGCGCGGAAATGATCACTTTTTTGACCGAACCGCGCAGATGTTTCGCCGCGTCTTCGGCTTTTGTAAAACGTCCGGTTGATTCGATAACGATTTCCGCGCCGACTTCTTCCCAAGGAATCAACGCCGGGTCTTTTTCGCTGAAAACCTTAAAACTTTCGCCTTCGACTTTAATCGTGTCGCCGTCCGCCGAAATGTCGTGGTCGAGATTACCCATTATCGAATCGTATTTCAATAAATGCGCCAGCGTTTTCGTATCGGTCAGATCATTGACCGCCACGAAATCAAAATCCTTATCGCCGAGCGCAGTTCTCATAATATTGCGCCCGATGCGCCCGAAACCGTTAATTCCTACTTTAATTGCCATTTTTTAAATTTTCTCCTGTGTATAATTTGTATAATAAAAATTTGAAGATAACTTATCTCTACTAAAAGTTCAAAGTTTCACATCTTTACTAAGTATAAACGATAGTTTGAAATTTAGTTAATCTTTGCCGGATTCAAATAAATGAAACAATCAAAAACTTTTCAGCGTAGAAAAACATTGAGTTTATCATCATTTATTTTTACTTATTTCAAAAACTCGGAGTCATCGTCTAATGAAACTAGCAAAGCGTTTTATTTTTTTATATTGTTTAACTGTTTTAATATTCGGCTTTAACGCTGTGAAAACTTTTGCACAAACAGCGGATCCAAAGCCGCAAGTTGCAGCAAACAAAAACGAAACGGAAAAAAAATTATCCGAAGAAGAAGCTGAAATTTTACCTGTCGTCAGCCCGAAAACTACTGAAACAACCGCGAATAATTATTCAAATATTTTAAATCGAGCCGGTGTGCAGACAACGCAGACTTTGCCGCTTTCGCTCAATGAAGCGATTCGTAAAGCGTTGGAAAACAATAACAGCATTGAAGTTGCGCGTGATGATGTCAGATATCAGGAAACGCAACTGCGTTCGATTTTGGGAAATTATGATCCGGTTGTTTCCGTATCTCCGACGTTTTCGAGAAGTTCGACAACCGGCTCGACATCTTCCAACGATTTTCGGCTCAACGCCGGATTAGATAAGTTAATTCGTCCCGGCGGCAGAATCAGTTCGTTTTTCAACAACAGTCAAACCGGCAGAAATTCATCGAATAACACGACGTTTAATCAAACATCGTCGCTCGGAACATCCGCCAGCACGACTTATTTCAGCAGCGTCGGCATTAATTACACGCAACCGCTTTTTCGTAATTTCGGAGTTGACAACACGCGGCGGCAGATAAAAATTCAACGCAAAAGATTGCAGCAGTCCGATGCCGATTTCCGCCGTCAGACGATAGAAATTATTACGCAGGTGCAGCGGGCTTACTGGGATTTGGTTTTTGCTCTGCGCGACCAGCAGAATCGTCTGGCAAATTTGAATTTGTCAAAGGAAAATCTGCGGCAGGTCGAAGCGAAAATCGAAGCGGGCGCGGCGGCTCCGCTGGCGCGTGCCGAAGTCGCCACCGAACTCGCCAACCGCGAAGGTGACGTTTTGCTGGCGACGCAGCAGGTTTCAATTACCGAAAACACTTTAAAAACGCTTCTTCTGCGCGATCCGAATGCACCGGAGTGGTCACAGTCACTTGTTCCGGTTGATAAACCCGTGATTACTGACGAGCCGATTGTCGTCGAAGATGCTGTCAAAGATGCGATTGAAAACCGCCCGGAACTGAGTCGTCTGCGTCTGCAAAAAGAAATTAACACGATTGATGTCGGCTACTTCAAAAATCAAACAAAGCCGCAAATTGATCTGGTATCTTCCTTTTCGCTCGGCGGTCTGGCTTTGTCGGGCGGAAACTTGTCAAACACGGCAGCTTTTCCGATCATTGTTCCCGGCGTGACGACAAACGCCAGTTCGTTTCTGCTTTCACAGATAAATGTTCTGCGAGCCGCGCAAAACCCGGCACTTCCGCCGCTTAATTTATCCGACATTCCGACGGTTACGCCGCAGGGTTCGCCTAGTTTTTTGAACGGCGGTACATTTCAATCTTTGGGAAATCTTTTTCGCGCCGACTCGCCGAATTATTCGGTCGGCGTGACGTTTTCATTTCCGCTCGGAAACCGCACCGCCAAAGCAAATTTGGCGGGCGCGAAAATTCAGCAGCAGCAAACCGACGCTTCGATGCGTCTCCAGGAACAAACCGTCGTTTCCGAAGTCCGCAATGCCGTGCAAGCGGTTGAAACCGCGCGGCAGAGAGTTTTTACGGCACGTCGGGCGGTTGAAAACGCCGAAATCCAACTCGCCGGCGAACAAAAACTTTTTGAAGTCGGACGCTCGACCACATTTCTACTTTTCCAACGCGAAAATACGTTGACTAATGCGCGAAACTCGGAAATTCGCGCCGAAACCGATTACAACAAGTCATTATCCGATTTACAAAGAGCGACTTCAACCACTTTCCGACTCAATAATATCGAAGTTGATTCACCAATAGACAAATAAAAAGGTAAAGGCGAAAGTAAGAAAATTTAAGACTTGAAATAATATTTTCAAATTACATAACTAAAAACATTTTTCTTACTTCCGCCTTTACTAAAACGCCCACCATCCTCTGAAGAATTGAATAGTGAAAACAGCGAGAAATAGAATTGACCAAACTGTAAAAAACACATTCGCCCACCAATTTTTGACAGCCGCGATTCCCGCCAAAATAAATAACGGAAATAAAGAAAGCGTGTAGCGCGGAACGCTTAGAACAAAAGAAGTGCTGACAAAAAGAAGCCAATTGCCGATCATCCAAACGCGGTAGGAATTTCTCAGATAACGCCAGCCGATAATTGTTGCGAACAGCCCGATGCAAACAAAAAGAAATTCCTGCACACCATACATTTGCGCGTCAACCGGTTTATTGTTGTAAATCTTTTTAAATGTTTCCCAAATGCCTTCCCACGGAAATCTAAAATATCTATACCAATGTTCACGCTGATAAATCATAAACATCGTCGGATTTCCGGTAACATAGTAATTTATCGCTAAATAAATGCTGAAACCGAACGGAATAACCAGTAATGCCAGCCACTTTCGATTAAGTTTTTTGTTTTCTTGATATTCATTCCAAACTTCAAACGCGAGCGCGGGAAACAAAAGCAAACCGTTGATGCGCGTCAAACAAGCCAAGCCGCCCAAAATACCGGCAAAAATCCAGAATCTTTTACGGGCGGCGAGAAAACTTCCGATACACAAACTCAAAAAAAGGCTTTCCGTGTACGGAATGTGAAGAAAATAACTCGTTGGGAAAATAAATAAAAACAACACGGAAAATTGTGCGATTTTCTCAGAATAATCGAGGCGGACAAGTTCTCTAAAAACCAATCCTAGCGCGATTGTGGCAATGCCGGACACAATAAACGCGCTGATTAAATAATCTCTGAACACGATTTGAAACAAAGCGATCAAAGTCGGATACAACGGAAAAAAGACGATCAAAAACCTGTCTTCGCCAAAAGCCGTGTAACCGTTTTGAGCGATATTCAAATAATGAACCGCATCCCAACGATTCCAATTTGCAAAATAATTGTAAAATTTATTTACCGATTGGTCGGCAATGATTTGGAAACTTTGAACGGCAAAAGTAAGAATTAAAATTTTTGTAAGCAGAACCGTCGCTAAAACTTTACTGTTAATCCAAGCCGGCTTTTTGGGTTTTATTTTACTTTCAGTCATAAGAATTTTAGGTTGAGATTAGATAAAATCATTATCTTTGGAAATCAAAAAAAGTAAAATGCGCCAAACTTAATTTTAAGTTTGCCGTGAAGTTTGCGACAATCTCACTTGTGAAAATTTCCGCCGTCATTATCGCATATAACGAAGAAAAAAATATCGCCGATGCGATAACTTCAGTCGCTTGGGCGGATGAAATTTTGATTGTTGATTCGGAAAGCACTGACCGAACGAGAGAAATTTCCGAATCTCTCGGCGCGAAAGTTTTAGTCAAAAAATGGCAGGGCTTTTCTAAACAAAAACAGTTTGCGGTTGATAACGCCGCCCACGATTGGATTTTCAGCCTTGATGCCGACGAGCGCGTTTCCAGCGAATTAAAATCAGAGATTCTGCGAATAAAAAATACGCCCGAAAACGAATTAGCCGACGGCTACAGAATTCCGCGTCTGACATTTTATATGAATCGCCCGATTCGACATTGCGGCTGGTATCCTGATTGGCAGTTACGTTTTTTTAATCGGCGAAAAGGAAAATGGAAAGATGTTTTGATTCACGAATCCGTGCAGATGAATGAAAACGCTAAAGTCGAAAAACTAAAAAACGACATTTTGCATTACAGCGTAGAAAATGTTTCGCAGCATCACAAAATGATCGGAACACGCTACGCGCCGCTTGCCGCCCGCCAGATGTTTGAACGCGGAAAGCGAACCTCCGCATTGAAAATTTACACCGCCGGATTAACCGCGTTTTCCCAAACATATATTTTAAAGGGCGGATTTCTCGACGGTTTGGCGGGATTTACCATTTCGCGCTTCGCCGCACATCACGCTTTTTTAAAACATCTTCTTTTATGGGAAATGCAAAAAACCGAAAGGTGAAAACTGAGAATTCTAGAAATTCCAATTTTCAGTTTTCACTTTTGCCGCTGCAACTATTAAATTTTTCCAAACATCAAACCTTGTAGTTTTCCAAAATTCTGCGATATATTAAACATTGTCCGTTTGTTTTCAGAGGTAAATTTTATGAAGAACTTATTTTGCATATTGTCCGCAATCGTCATTTTTTCCGCCGTCGCTTTCGCTCAAAAAGGCATTGATACACAAACGGAAAAAATCAAACAGGAAGGAAATTCGACCACACAGCAATCGAATAATCGGACTACCGCTCCGACGAATAGAGCATTTGATTGGGGCAAAGACAAAACAAAAGAACGTCAGCCGCTGGCAAATCCGTATCGGCTCAATGCCCGGCGCGACGTTTTAATCGGCGACATTGCCGATGTTCTGAAAGAAAAGAAAATTATTATTGATGAAGCCGCTTCAAGAATGAATGACGGAATTGTTGTTACCGAACCTTTTATTTTCGCCAAAGGTGCGGTTATCACACGCAACGAACTCAATCGTTACGCGAACCTGCCAAATTCGGATACTATTTGGACGCGCGGACGTTATACTTTAACTGTCGAAGTCCAATCAATTGACGGCGTTCAAAACAAGGTTTCTGTGACGGCAAAGGTTGAAGGACGCTCGGAAAACGGTCTGCGTTCCGAATGGACGACTTTGCAAAGTTCCGGTACGGCTGAAGATGAATTTTTGGTGAAATTGGTCGGTATGATTACCGGAACTTCGCCTGACGCTCCGGTTGATAATTAGTAAAAAGTTTTTAGAAGTAAAATATGTTTTTCAATTTTTTTCGTTTAGTTTTTGCAGTCTTGGTGGTCTCGACGGCGGTTATCTGTGCCAATGCACAGTTTCCCGACTCTTCTCCAAACAAAGAAGAATTGCCGAAAACCGTTGAAGAAACATTAGCCAAAGGACGAATTGACCGCGAGAAAAAAGATTATGAACAACTAATCGAGCGCGGTGAAGAAGCCGCAAAGATCAGTTCCGAACTCGATAATTCTTTCAACAAACAAAAAAAACTTTCTTCCGACGATCAAAAAAAACTTGATCGCTTAGAAAAACTCGCAAAAAAAATCCGCAGCGAACTCGGCGGAGATGACGACGACGCTAATGTTGAAGACAAACCTTCTTCAATATCCGCCGCCATTAAAACTTTGCAGGAAACAACTACAAATTTGGTGGATATGATAAAGAAAAATACCCGTTACAGCGTTTCCGTAGCGGCAATCGAAAGTTCAAACGCGATGCTGAAAATTGTCCGGTTTATTCGATCCGGCAATTAATCTGATTTGATTTTATGATAAAATTCAGTCCGAAATTTTTAATTTTGCTTTTGATGTTCGGCTGTTTTTTATCACCTGTTTTCGCCCAAAATGAAGATGAAGTTATAAATATCGAATCTTCAGTCGTCATCTTAAACGCCGCCGTCAGCGACACCGGCGGCAGAACCGTTTCAGGTTTAAAACAATCACAGTTCAAGGTTTTTGAAGACGGAAAGGAGCAGAAAATTGATTTTTTTCAATCTGAAGAAACTCCTTTCGCCGCTATTATTCTGCTCGACACTTCCGGCAGTATGGAAACCCGCGTTTCGATGGCACGTTCCGCCGCGATAAATTTTCTGGACGGATTGCGCTCAGATGATGTCGCCGCGATTTATAATTTCGATTCAAAAGTTAAGCTCATTCAGGATTTTTCCAACAGCCGTGATATTACGGAGAGAATTTTCGATTTAAAAGCGGACGGTTACACGGCTTTAAACGACGCAATTTACCAAGCCGCGCAGGAACTCGGCAAACGGGCGGAAAAACGCAAAGCGATTATCGTGCTTTCCGACGGCGCGGACAACAAAAGCGGTCATTCCGCCGACAAAGCCTTAAAAGCCGCGCTCGCCGAAAATGTAACAATTTATACGGTTGATATGTCGGCGATAGACACCGGCGGGCGCGAACGAATGCAGAGTCAGGGCGCGTTGAAAAACTTTGCGGAAAAAAGCGGCGGTTACTTTGTGGCAACTCCGGGCGGCGCGGCGATGCGCGACGCTTTTAAAGGTATCGTGGAAGAACTCGGCACACAATATACACTCGGGTATCAGCCTTCAGACACAAAAAAAGACGGTAAATGGCGGTCAATCGAAGTGCGCGTGGCGCGACCGAATCTCAACATCAGAACGCGCAAAGGCTACAATGCGCCAAAAGAAAAATGACGAATGCAGATTTTGCATTCGTCATTTCAGATTAAATAATTTACCGGAAATTTACTTTTTCTTTGAACCCATCTGTTTATTGCTTTTCGCAGACATCGTTCCTTCATCAAAATTTTCGTCGCCGCCCAAAACAAAAGTTAAAACTATCACGACTTTGTATTCGTTGATACTTCCGCCGTCAACGCCGACTTCCTGCTCCTTTATCCACGCGCCTCGAATGTTGTTGATCGTTTGCGACGCTTTTTGAATTCCTTTGCTAATGGCATCTTCAAAACTTTTTGTTGATGTTGATGAAATTTCGATATTTTTTGCTACTGACATAAATTTTCCTCCCTTGTTGTTTATTACAAATAGTGACTGATTAAAAAGTATTATCGCACACGGATACTTCAAATGCCAAAAGTTTCTTCTTCTTCCTCATTTTCATCGCTGTCGTGAATTAAATTCCCGCTTTCATCAATAGCATTTTCATCAACCAAATCTTTTTGCGGCGTTTTTCTGCCCGGCTGCGGCGCGTGTTCGGGATGTTCGCCGGTCATTTCCAATTCCGAAACTTTTTCTTCGTCCATCACCTTTTTGTCGTGAGCGATATTTCTTTCATCCGGCATAAACTTTGTTTTCTCCTTTATTTATCGTTTTATCAAATCAGCCGCGGCTAAACTTCGACCGTTTCATTTTCTTCATTTTCAACTAAGTACGGCGTAACCGTCGGTTTATCTAAATCTTCTTCCAAAACTTTCGCAATTACCGGCAAACTCAAACTGCGCGTTTTCGCAATGTTCGGAACTTCTTTTCCTTTCGCATAAACGGCGTGGCGACCATTATCTTTATACCATTCGCTCAAGGAAGCGGTTTTATTCATTTCCTCGACAATTTGCCGCCAGCCGACGCCGGTGTTATAAGCGCAAAACGAAATTTCGCCTTCCTGCGTGCCGTAAGGAATGACGCACATTTCCGTGCGGCGAAAATCGTAGTTGAACAAATCCTGAAACCACATTCCTTCGACGCACAACACGCGCCACATATCTTCGGTTTCGTTTTTCGGCGCGGCTTTCATCCGGTCATTGCGGTCAGAATTTGAATCAGCCGACGACGGTTTGAATAAATTCAGAATCTGCGAAACGGGAAAGCCTTCGGGAGCTTTTGCCGCGTCGTAATTTCGCATAATCGCCATCGCTAATTGCGCCATCGTCATCTTTTTGCCGCGCGCCGTGTCGGTAATTGTCGAAACGTCTTTCATAAACTGTTCGTAATTGAAAAAGTCGAACAGCGAAGTCATTTGATTGGTCTTTTTATTGACGACGATCAAGGTAAAAATCCCGCAGTTCGGATGACAGTTACACGACGACCAACCCCACGGCGCGTCCGCCCCTTGCAGCATATCCATCACTGAAGTAAAAGCGGAATAAGAACTTAGTGGAAACCAATCGCGCAACGGCTGGAGCGTTCCGTCGAGTTGATCTTTCAAATCGTGCGTCATTCCCGCCAAAGTATAACGCTGTTCGATGCGGTCTTTGTCGGACACGTCTTCGTCGCGTCCGGTGAACGAAACCGGCTGAAACGCGATAGTCTGCACTTTGTCAATATTTTCCGCCGCGAATTTAACGATACTGCCGATTGCATCGTTGTTGACCGTGTTGACAATCGTCGTCACGAGCGTAACTTTGATGCCGACCGACGCGAGATTTTCGATGGCTTTTAATTTGACATCGAACAGGTTTCCCACGCCGCGATGTTTGTTTTTCTCTTCCGAAGTTCCGTCAAACTGCAAATAAACGCCGTGCTGTCCGGCTTCTTTCGCCGCTTTGCAAAATTCGATGTCTTCGGCATAACGAATGCCGTTTGTCGCCGCGAGAATTCGATAAAAACCGATTTTTTTCGCATACGCCACCGATTCCAGAAAGTGCGGCGCAATCGTCGGTTCGCCGCCGGAAAAAAGAATGATAATTTGGCGGCGCGGTTTGAACGAAATCGCGTTGTCCAAAATCTGTTTCGTGTCTTCAAACGTCGGTTCGTGAACGTAGCCGACCTGATTCGCGTCCATAAAACACGGGTTGCACATCATATTACAGCGGTTCGTCAAATCAACCGTCAACACTGCGCCGCGCCCGAATTTGATGTCGGAGGTGCCGTGATGATGAACGTGTTTGTCTTCCGCCGCCTTGAAATCGCGCCCGTAAAACAGCGATTCGATGCGTTCCAAAAACTTCGCGTCGGTCGCCATCACATCAACGAATTCGCCATGCGTCGGACAGGTTTTCTTCATCAGAACCTGTCCATTTTCCTCGACAATCTGCGCTTTAATTTCGCCCGGATGCGAGTTCATCAATATTTCGAGCGGAATATCTTTATTAATCACGCCGTTCCGCACATTTTTAACGCACGTCGGACAAAGCGAATCCGTCTCACGCGGAAACCCAAGCGGCGGCGCGGTGCGTTCATAACTTTTCAAAAGCGGTTCCGCCGCCCAATTCGGCGTAATAGATTCGCCTTCGGGCAAAGTTTTATTGACCGCCTGAAACGCCTTCCAGCCAATATCGGCAAGTTTCGATGCGGCTTTCGAGCCGGTTTTTCCCTTCGCTTTTCCCTCGCCGCGTCTAAAATTATCACTGAACATAATTATTTAATATAAAAAACTGTATAAATTTTTTGTTTTTTGATGCAGTAAACCAATGTCAAGGCTAACAAATTGTGCGGATTTTTCCAAGTTTTGGAATAAATTGTATTATCAGCATTTGTTTTTAAGTTTATTGGGAACGTAAAGTCACCAGCGGTTTTCTGAAAAGCACATCGAAACTCGCAATCGCGCCGACCAGCATTACTAAAATTGTCGTAATCAAAATCCCCAAAACTGTTAATGTAAAATCGAATTTCCAATCAATTTCGAAAATGTATCTGGAAACACCGAAGGAAAGCGCGGTGGCGAAAATAGTGCCGATAATTCCGGCTAAAAGTCCAAGAAGTCCGTATTCGGCGAGCAGAATCGCCGCTAAAGTCGGACGTTTCGCGCCGAGCGTTTTTAATATCGCGTTTTCGTAGATGCGCTGTGATTTGGTAAGCGCGATTGAGCCGATGAGAATTAAAATTCCGCTTAAAATAACGAAACTTCCGACAAACGAAATTGCCAGCACGAAATTATTAACGAGCTTTTGCACGGCGGCGACAATATCGGCGACATCGAAAATCTGGACGTTTGGAAATTTGTCAATTATTTCGCGCTGCAATTTGGCGCGTGCAGTGGCTGGCAGTTTTTTCAAAACGGTGGCGACAAAGGTTTGCGGCGCGGCTTCCAAAACGCCGGGGCGAAAGACGAAAACAAAAGCCGTGCGCGTGTTTCGCAAATCGAGTTTGCGAATGCTGGCAATCTGCGCCTGAATTTTTCTGCCCGAAACGTCAAACGTCAGCCAATCGCCGACACTAACACCGAGCGATTTGCTCATTCCTTCTTCGACCGAAACCTGCGCTTCGTCAATATTGTCTGCCGCGCCGTTCCACCAATTTCCGGCAATTAGGGTTTCATTTTCATCGAGATTCGGGCGATATGTCACGGCAAATTCACGCCCGATGACACCTTGCTCGCGGCGCGTTTCGCGGTTTTGAAAATCAAACGGTTCGCCGTTGACAAAAGCAATGCGGGCGCGAATCGTCGGAACAACTTGCACGGCTTCATTTGTCGCCGTTTGAACGATGTTTTTCAATTCGTCAATCTGACTTTTCTGAATGTCAATAAAAAACAAACTCGGCAGTTTCGCGTTGCGCGTAAAATCGAATTCCCTGACCAAATTTCCCTGCAAAGATTGGACGGCAAACACGACAAATGCGCCCAAACCGACGGCGAGCAGAATGATTCTCGTTTGATTTCCGGGACGATAAAGCGAATTTATTGCTTGTCGAACGGAAAACGAGCCGAAATTTTTGATTTTTTTGAGCAAAACCGTCAAAACGACCGCCGCCAGATATAAAAATAATGAAGTAAAACCCAAACCGACGAGGAAAAACGCGCCGACTTTAAGCGAGCCGGCTTGCCAAACCGCCAGAGCCAGCAAACCCGCCAGCGAAATCGCGCCGAAAATCGTTTTTGTCAAATCCAGACGGCGCGTTTTTTCGCCGCCGGCATCGTGCAGAAGAAGACGCGGCTTGATGTTGCGAATTTGCAGAAGCGGCAGCGCGGAAAAAAGCAGAGAAATCAAAACGCCGAGCAGAATTCCCTGCCACGCGATTGGAAAATGTACGGCGTAACTCATTTTGGCGGGCAAAACGTCGTGATAACGCCATTCGGCAAGCCATAAACCGAGTTGCGCGAGCAAAACTCCGAATAAACTACCTAAAAAACCGAGCGTCAAAATCTGCAAAAGATAAACGGTAATAATCCGATTTCCGCTCGCGCCCAAACATTTCAAAACGGCGACGGATTTGCGTTTTTGTTCGACGAAAACTCGCGCCACATTCCACACGCCGACACCGCCGAGAACAAGAATTAAAAGTCCGGTCAGCGACAAATAATTTTCCGTCCGCTCAAACTGTTCGCCGAGTCTTTCCTGCGTTTCACGGTAAGACTGCACGGTAATCGTCGTGCCTTTTAACGCTTCGCGCAGTTGTGTAACCAAATCCGTCGGATTATCCGATGTGCGATAGAGTATGCGACGGCGCACACGGCTTCTGTTTTGCGAAATTCCGGCAGCTTCAAAAGCGTTTTTAGAGATGAAAACTCTTGCGCCGAGTCGAAAACCGCCCGTGCCGCCCGGTTCTTCGTCAAAAGTGGCGCGAATTTGAAACTCGGATTCGCCGATGCGGATTTTGTCGCCGATTTTCACGCCTAAATCGTCCAGCAAAATCGGCGCGACGACCGCGCCTTGATTTTCCAATAAATTAAAATCAAACGGTTTGCCGCCCGAAAGCGTGAAATTTCCGACGAGCGGAAACGGCGGTTCGATGCCTTTGAGTTCGACAAAACTAAAATTTTGATTGGCTTTATCAACCGGACGCGCCATCGCCGAAGTTTCCGCCGCTTCGTTTCGCGCTTCGACAATTGTTGAATTTCCGACAACTTCTTCGATTTTAGAAACGTCGGTCGGCGAAAAATCGTTGCTCGAATTTATGACAAAATCCGCCGTCAAAAGCGCGCGCGCGTCGCCGCCGACCGAACGGCTGAAATTTTGAATCAGCGAACGCAGCGCGACAATCGAACCGACACCGATGGCGATGCACAGAAAGAAAAACAAAAGTCTGCGCCACGACGAACGGATTTCCCGGAAAGTTAAATTGAGAATAAAATTCATTCGTAATGTGTCCACATTCGCAGAATACGAACAACTTTTTCCTGTTTTTTCACTTGATAAACAAGGCGATGTTGGATATTTATGCGGCGGGAATATGCTCCTTCCAAATCGCCAACGAGTTTTTCATAAGACGGCGGATTTTGAGACGGATTTTGACGTAAAACATCTAATAATTTTTCGGCGTTTTTCCACAAATTCGCGCTTTTTAATTTTTTTGCGTCCTTCAAAGATTGCTTTGAAAATAACAACGTCCAACTCAATTGTCGTTCTCCCTTTTAAGTTCGTTCAGAAGTTCTTCTTCGCTAAAAAATTCATCATCTGATGAATTAAGCTGCTCGACAATTGATTCGCGCATTCCTGTAACCGATATTAAATAAAGCGTTTCCTGCAACGCTTTCCAATCTTCTTCGGAAAGCAAAACGGCATTGTGCGGTTCGGAAGTGATCAAAATCGGACGATGTGATTTCGCCGTTTCGTCAATCAAACTTTGAATTTTGTCTTTTGCCTGACTTGCTGAAATTATTTCCTGCATCAAATTTCTCCTTTTCAATACTATCATCGCTCAAAACGCGCCCGTCTTTCAAGACGACTTGCCGCTGCGCCCGTTCCGCCAGATGCTGATCGTGCGTGACGAGAACGAGCGTGACGTTGTTTTGGTCGTGCAGATTCGTCATTAGATCGAAAATGTGATTGCCGTTTTTTGAATCTAAGTTCCCTGTCGGTTCATCAGCCAGCAATATTTTCGGCTGATTGGCAAACGCGCGCGCGATGGCGATGCGCTGTTGTTCGCCGCCGGACAGTTCGGTCGGGTAATGATGTCCGCGATTTTTTAAATCAACATCTGAAAGTAATTGTTCGGCGCGGCTTTTCGCATCTTTTAAGCCGAGAATTTCCATCGGAATCAGAATATTTTCAAACGCTGTTAAGCTTGGAATCAAATGAAAAGACTGGAAAATAAAACCGATTTTTTTACTGCGGAGTTCGGCGAGTTCGTCTTCGCTCATCTTCGTTACGCTTGCGCCGTCAATTAAAATTTCGCCCGAACTCGGCGCGTCAAGTCCGGCAATCAAACCTAAAAGCGTTGATTTTCCACTGCCAGACGCGCCCGTGACGGCGATAAACTCGCCGTCCGGGATTTCCAGCGAAACATCTTCTAAAATAGTTAAATCTTCCGTGCCGGACTGCACGGTTTTAGTTACATTTTGGAGAATTATCATAAAACTTAATGGTAAATGGTAAACGCTGAATGGTAAATAAAGAATTCGCAGATATTCTAAACTGACATTATCTACCGATTGAATTTAATTTATCATTGCAGCATTTACCATTTACCATTACAAATCCTGTTGGCGAAAAAGGCGCGAACAAGTTCGGCACATTTTGCATCATAAAAATTGATTTTATTTCAAACTTTTCAAAAATTATGACACAGTTAATTCGATTTCTAACGGCTTTAAGTTTCATTTATTCGGCAATTTTCTTTTCGGCGTGCGGCGTTTCGACGGCGGAACAGCAGGTTAAAGAAAATATGGCGAAGCCGCGTCCGTCAATTCAGTTGACTTCCGACAAACCGAAAATCGTCGCGTTCGGCGACAGTTTGACCGCCGGATTCGGACTCGAAGAAAAGGAATCTTACCCGTATCTTTTGCAGAAAAAACTGGAAGCCAACGGCTTTAATTACGAAGTCGTCAACGCCGGAGTTTCTGGCGAAACTTCGCTCGGCGGATTGGAGAGAATTGACTGGGTTTTAGAACAGAATAATGTAAAAATTCTTGTTCTCGAACTCGGTGCAAACGATCTTTTGCGCGGTCTTCCCGTTGCGAAAATGAAGGAAAATCTCAGCACGATTATCAAAAAAGCCAAAGCGAAAAACATTAAAGTTTTGTTGTGCGGGATGCTCGCGCCGCCGACTATGGGAGCGCAATATCAGCGCGAATACGTCAACGCATTTCCTGATTTGGCGAGTGAATATAAAGTTGATTTTCTGCCGTTTCTTCTGGAAAACGTCGCGCTCAACAAAGAATTAAATCAAGGCGACGGCATTCACCCGAACGCCAAAGGTGAAGTTATTTTGACCGACAATGTTTATAAATCATTAAAGCCAATGCTGGCGAAATAGTTTTTTTAGCCACGAACGAATACGGAATTCCGTGTTCGTTCGTGGCTAAATTTCTTGTTATTCGTTAATCTTTCAAGTTATGAACGTAACACATCTCGAATGCGCCAATTGTCATAAAAAATATGAAGCCGGAAAACTGCACAATTTATGCGTCGAATGCGGAAAACCGTTGCTTGTTCGCTACGATTTGGAAAAAGCGGCGGAAACTTTGACAAAAGAATCACTTACGAATCGTCCGCCGAATTTGTGGCGTTACCGTGAAGTTTTGCCCGTCGAAAACGATGAAAACGTCGTTTGTTTAGGCGAAGGTTTAACGCCGCTTTTGAAAACCGAAAAGCTCGCCGCGACCTTGCCGGTCAAACTAAATCTCTATATTAAAGACGAATCAACAAATCCGACTCAGAGTTTTAAGGCGCGCGGAATGACGGCGGCGGTTTCTATGGCAAAGGAATTGGGCGTGAAAAAAGTCGCCGCGCCGTCTGCCGGAAATGCGGCGGGCGCACTTTCGGCTTACGCTTCACGCGCCGGAATGGAAACATTTCTTTTTATGCCGAAAGACACACCGAAAGCGAATATCATCGAATGCGAACAAACCGGCGCGAATGTAACTTTAGTTGACGGTTTAATCACCGATTGCGGAAAAATCGTCGCCGAACGCAAAGACGTGGAAGGGTGGTTTGACGTTTCGACTTTGAAAGAACCGTATCGCGTCGAAGGCAAAAAGACGATGGGTTACGAAATCGCCGAACAATTCGGCTGGAATTTGCCCGACGTGATTCTTTATCCGACGGGCGGCGGCACTGGTTTAATCGGAATGTGGAAAGCGTTTGACGAGATGGAAAAAATGGGTTGGATTGACGCGAAAAGACCGCGAATGGTTTCCGTCCAGTCAATCGGCTGCGCGCCCATCGTCAAAGCCTTTCACGACGGCGAGCGATTCGCAGACGAATTCCCGAACGCGCACACTGTCGCATCAGGTTTGCGAGTTCCAAAGGCAATCGGCGATTTTTTAATCATTGACGCGCTGCACGAATCCGGCGGCACGGCAATCGCCGTTTCGGACGAAGATTTGATTAACGCAGTAAAAGAAATTGGCGCGGCGGAAGGTTTATTCTGCGCTCCCGAAGGTGCGGCGTGTCTGCCCGCGCTGCGAACGATGATCGAACAAAATTTAGTCAAAGAAAACGAAACCGTCGTCATCTTTAACACCGGCGCGGGCGTGAAATATCTCGAATGTTTTGAAAAATAAGTTCAAAGGCTAAAGTCCAATGTCCAAAGTCAATTTGTTTTAACTTTGGACATTGGACTTTAGCCTTTGGACTCTAAAAAATCCCTTCGCCGAGAAAGTTTTCGCGTAGATATTTAATCGTCTCCTGCAAAGTTTCCTGCGGATCGCGCGTTGTGAAGTTTAATTCTTCCGCCGCTTTGCTCGAATCGAAATACCAGAAATATTCGCCCATTTCGACTTCGGAGGCTTCAAACGGCGTGGTTTTATCGAAAGTTCGACAAATTGAATCAATAAAATTCGCGCCGAAAACCGCGACTGATTTCGGGACTTTTAGCAATGGCGCGTTGACTCCGGTTAATCTTTCGAGCCGTCCGAAAAATTCCGCGAACGTCCAATTAACCGCGCCGAGCAAATATCTTTCGCCGTTTCTGCCTTTGTCCAAAGCGTTGAGAAAAGCGTTTGCCGCGTCCGCCGCATCAACGAAATTTAAACCGCCCGACGGCGTAATCGGCAGTTTTTTCGCCATAAAATCAAGCACGACTTTGGTCGAACTCAAACGCTCGTCGCCGCTTCCCAAAAGCAGCGACGGATTTAAAATTACGAGCCGTTCGCCTTTGTCTTTGAAAATCTGCCGCGCCGTTTTTTCCTGATAATATTTGGAAGTGTAATAAGCCCATTTCGTCAAAATCTCGACCGGCTGCGGATAAGCTTCGTCGAGAATTTCGGGCGTTTCCGAAATTGCGCTCGTGCCGGAAGACGATGCAAGAATAAAATTTTTAACTTTATTCTCCTTCGCCGCCTCGCACAGCAAACGAGTTCCTTCGACGTGAATTTTATTCATTGCAATCGCGCCTTCGTAAGCGAAAGAAACTTTTCCCGCCAGATGATAAATCGCCTCGCAATTTTTCGCCGACGCCGCGACATCTTCGCGGTTTGTGACCGAACCGGCAAACGCTTCGACGCCGGAATCGGTCATCCATTCTGGAACGCTTGATGCCATCACGCGCAAATTTTTCGCGCCCGCGTCTAAAAATTGACGGACAAGATGCGTTCCGAGAAAACCTGTCCCGCCCGTGATTAAAATTTTCTTCGCTTTCGCCGGTGATTTTGTTATTTTTGTAACCATTTTTTCAGTTTCCAACTATTCCGAAAATTAATCTAAAATTATTTTGCGATTATTTAATATTTAATATTGGATCAAACTTCCCTCGCGTTTGGCGCGTTTAATCGCCTTGCCGAAAACCCACAGCGAAAACGGCAGCAACACGGCGAGAAAAATCAAAAGTGTAATCAGCGGGCGTTCGACTTCGCTCAAACCTTTGCCCTGAATCAGCACGGCGCGAATGCCTTCGAGTCCGTGAGTTGACGGATTTATGTAGGAAATCGCCTTTCCCGCAGTGTTGCCCAACGCTTCCTGAAGCATTTCTTTCGGAAAGAAAACGCCCGAAAAAAGCGCAGTTCCCGCGCCCAAAAGAATCGCAAACGGATCGCCGCGCTTGAACGCCATCGTAAAACTCGCCGACAAAATTCCCAAACACGCTAAAACCAGAGTCGTCAAAACTAAAAACAGCAAAGCCAGTAAAAAACTGCCTTTGTATTGCACATTGAAAAAAAACCAGCCGAAAAATAAGTATAAAAACGAGTTAAAAGTCGCTTCGACATACGACCAAGCCGAACTCGAAACAATAACCGTCGGCACATTTATCGGCGTTAAAAGAACGCTTTCCAAAGTTCCCTGCATCTGTTCCTGCCGAATCGCGTTGGCGAGCGCGGAAAATCCGACCAGAAAATAATTGAGCATCGCCATTCCCGTCAGCCACGCCGTCAGCGGATTTTGCCATTGTTCGTAACGCGCCAGCGGAAAACCGGCGAAAATGCGCGAGATAAAAAAGAACGTCGTTACGATTCCTAAAATCCAGATGATTTTGATAAAAAATTCGACGCGGTAAGACAGCGCGAGTTGAAAATCGCGGATGATAAAAGCCCGAATGCGGCGCAAAAGTAACATTTTCTAATTATTTTGCAGAAGCCCGCACGAAGTAACGTCTAAAACGCCTTTACTTCGACGGGCTTTTGCAACTTAAATTCCGCCCGCCAAATCCTCAAAATCTTCGATAGACGGCAATTCCGATAAATCTTTCAAACCGAATTGAATCAAAAAATCCTTCGACGTTCCGTAAAGCATTGGTCTGCCGACGGTTTCCTTTCGACCTTTGGCGACAATTAGACGTTTATCGAGCAAAGTTTTTATTGCCGAAGCAGATTGAACGCCGCGAATCTCCAGAATTTCGGGAATCGTTGCCGGTTGTTTATAAGCGATGACCGCCAAAGTTTCAAGCGCGGCGAGTGAAAGTTTCGCGTTCGGGCGCGTTTTCAGAAATCTGCGGATTTCTTCGTGATATTCGGTGCGCGTCGAAATTTGCCAACCGCCCGCGATCTCGCGCAACTGCAAACCGCCTTTGCGCCGTTCAAATTCGCTTTTCAGTTCTTCAACTGCGCTTTCGACAATCTCTTTATCTTCGTCTAAAACTTCCGCCAAAATCTTCACTGAAATCGGTTCATCCGCCACAAAAATTAAGGCTTCAACAACGGAAACTAATTCAGCAACGGTGTGCGATTGTTTTTCTTCAATCTCCAAAACTGCTTCGGGCATAAAAAACTAGACTTTTCTCAAAATAATATCGCCGAAAACATTTTCCTGCATGAGTTTAACGCTTTCGGTGCGGACGATTTCCAGAACGGCGATGAACGCCAGAACGAGTTCCTGTTTATTCTGCATTTCTTCAAAAAACGCACTCAAGTATAGTTCTTTTGCTTGGAAAACACGCCTTTTCAAATTTTTTATCATATCAAACAAACTCATTTCTTCGCGTTTGATTTCCATTTTTATTTCTTCTTTATGACGCGCAAGAATTTTTTGAAAAACACTTAACAAATCGAAAACCGTCGCATTGACTTCGGCGTTATTTTCGTCAGATTCGATTTGTCCGCGCGGAAAAACGGCTTGTTCGACGGTTGAACGCGCGTAAAGCATCTGCGCGGCGTTTTGAAATTTTTGATGTTCGAGCAGTCTGTCAACAAGTTCATGGCGCGGGTCTTCAATTTCTTCTTCCGCTTCGCCGAAAATTTCGCGCGGCAGAAGCATTTTCGATTTTATTTCGATTAGAGTTGCCGCCATCACGAGAAAATCCGCCGCCAGCGCGATGTCGAGTCGTTCAATCAAGCGAATATACTGCAGATAAGCGACGGTTATTCGCGCAATCGGAATGTCGAAAATATTCGCTTGTTCCTGTTTTATCAAATAAAGCAGCAAATCGAGCGGTCCGGCAAATTCGCCGAGTTCGAGTTTGATCGTGTCGCGCGTGTCCCGAACAATGTGCGGCTGCACTTTGTCGAAATCAAAACTTAATTGTTCTGTTTGTTGTTCCATTGGAAAAAAACATTTGACACAAATTCTTATAATTCTCAAATTTCGCACTCATTTCATCAAACATCAAATCATAAAAACCGGCAGATTGAAAATTGCCGATAAAAATGTCATTCTCATTTCAAAATCTCTCAAAGTTTATGATACATTTTTTTGCTTTGAAAACATTAGGTCAACCAGGAAGACGAAGCGAAAGAATTTTTCGGTAAAATTTCAGTTAAAGGCGATAAGTCAAAAAATATGATTAGAATTGGAATTCCAAAAGAAATTCATCCTTCAGAGCGGCGCGTGGCGGCGACTCCGCAAACGGTGATGCGGTTGAAAAAACTCGGTTTTGAAGTTGCGGTCGAATCCGGCGCGGGGCGCGATATTGATTGTTTTGACAGCACTTACAAAGAAGCGGGCGCGATTATTATTGAAGATGCAAAAGAACTTTGGGCGCAATCGGATGTCATTTTAAAAGTGCGTCCGCCGGAAGAAAACCCGTCGCTCGGCGTTCACGAAGTTGATCTGATGCGCGAAGGCGGAACGCTGATCGGTTTTTTGTGGGCGGCGCAAAATAAGGAATTGCTGAATCGTCTGGCGAAAAGAAATGCAACCGTTTTTTCGATGGATTCCGTGCCGCGCATCACCAGAGCGCAGAAAATGGACACATTGAGCGCGATGGCAAATATCGCCGGTTACCGCGCCGTGATTGAAGCCGCAAATCATTTTTCGAGATTTTTCGGCGGACAAATCACCGCCGCCGGACGCATTGATCCGGCAAAAGTTCTAGTTATTGGCGCGGGCGTGGCGGGGCTTTCGGCAATCGGCACGGCGAAATCGTTGGGCGCAATCGTCCGCGCCTTCGATCCGCGTTCGGCGACGCAGGATCAGGTTAAAAGTATGGGCGCGGATTTTCTCGAAATCAACGTCAGCGAAGAAGGCGAAGGCAAAGGCGGTTATGCCAAACAGATGTCCGACAAGTTTCTCGAAATGGAAATGGAACTTTTCGCAAAACAGGCGATGGAAGTTGACATCATCATCACGACCGCGCTGATTCCCGGCAAACCCGCGCCGAAATTGATTACCAAAGGAATGGTCGAAAGTATGAAACCCGGCTCGGTGATCGTTGATCTCGCGGCTGAACAAGGCGGCAATTGCGCGATGACCGAACCCGGCAAAGTCGTTGTTTACAAAGGCGTTTCGATCATCGGCTACACCGATCTGCCGAGCCGGATGGCAAGCCTTTCAAGCCAGCTTTACGGCGCGACGGTCGCTGCGCTCGTCGAAGAAATGCTCGACAAGGAAACGGGCGCGCTTAAAGTTGATTACGACAACAAAGTGATTCGCGGCGCACTCGTTACACACGACGGCAAAATCACCTATCCTCCGCCGACACCGCCGCCCGCTCCAGAACCCGGCGTTGCCGCCAAAGCGACTCCGGCAGTTTCAGCGACAAATGCAATCGCCAAATCCGCGCACGGCGAGCGCGGTGCGGAAGGCAATACGAATCCATTATGGCTCGCGCTCGCCGGAGTTGCGCTTCTCGGCATCGGACTCGTCGCGCCGGCTTCGACGCTCTCGCATTTCACGGTTTTTATGCTCGCCTGCTTCGTCGGCTGGCAAGTCGTCTGGAGCGTTAAACCCGCCCTGCACACGCCTTTGATGAGCGTCACCAACGCCATCAGCGGAATTATTTTAGTCGGCGGAATGCTCCAATTAACCGGCGTAAATTTTAACCTGACAACAATCTTAGGCGCAATCGCCGTTTTAATTGCAACAATTAATATCGCAGGCGGATTTCTCGTAACAAATCGAATGCTGGCGATGTTTCGGAAGTAGAAAATTTTAATAAGGAGATTTGTTTGCTTAAAACTTTAGATAAAATTCGGCAGGATATTTCGGCAGAAATTGATTCTGAAAGAAAATCTGATTTGGGGCAATTTATGACTCCATCTTCTATTGCTGATTTTATGGCTTCGCTTTTTGATTTTAGAAATTTAGATTCTTGCCGATTACTTGATGCCGGAGCAGGAATAGGTTCTCTTTCAATTGCTTTTTTGGAAAATTTGAGGAAAGAAGATTTTAAATTTAAGCGTGTTAAAATGGAAGCCTTCGAGATTGACGAAAAATTAAAAGAAAAATTGAAAGAAGTTTTTGCTTGTTATAAAGTATTAGCAAGTAATGATTTTGATATTGAAACTAGTGTCATAGAAAAAGATTTTATTAAATTTGCTGTGAGCAAGATTTTGTCTGAAAGCAAAAATTTATTTACTCACGCTATTCTCAATCCGCCTTACAAAAAAATTTCAAGCGATTCGGAACATCGTCTTTTATTGCGAAAAGCCGGGATAGAAACGGTTAATTTATACTCTGCTTTTGTGGCGTTAAGCGTTGAACTCTTAGAAAGCAGCGGTCAACTTGTCGCTATCATTCCGAGAAGTTTTTGCAACGGTTCATATTACCGACCGTTTCGTGATTTGCTTTTAAACAAAACCGCTATTCGTCAAATTCATCTTTTCGATGCGAGAGATAAAGCATTTGGCAATGACGATGTGTTACAGGAAAATGTGATTATTTTTCTCGAACGCGACGGATTGCAAAATGATGTCGTAATTTCCAGATCAACCGACGGAAATTTCGATGATTACTCAGAGCAAATATTATCTTTCGATCAAATTGTAAGTATTAACGATAAAGATCGTTTCATTCATATTCCTATCGAGCGAGCGAGTATTATCAAGTTATCCGAGATATTTGATAAAGAACTTTCAGAACTTTTTATTGAGGTGTCAACGGGTCCGGTCGTTGATTTCAGAGTTAAGGAATATATCCGACAAATGCCCGAAGAAGGAACTGTCCCGCTTTTCTATCCCGGACATTTTTCGGGAAATATCCTTGAATATCCGAAGCAAAACTGGAAAAAGCCGAACGCCATTCATTTTAATCTTAAAACTGAAAAATGGCTCTATCCGAAAGGGTTTTATTCGGTCGTCAGGCGTTTTTCGTCAAAAGAACAAAAACGGAGAATTTATGCAAGCGTAGTCAACGCAGACTGTTTTCCAGATACTATTGCATTCGGCTTTGAAAATCATCTAAATGTCTTTCACTCGAAAAAAAGAGGTATCAATGAATTTTTAGCTTATGGTTTAGCTTCTTTTTTAAATTCTACGATGGTTGACCAATATTTTCGTCGTTTCAGCGGTCATACGCAGGTAAATGCCGCCGACCTCAGAAAACTGAAATATCCTGATTTAGATACTTTGGTTTTGCTGGGTAGATGGGCAAAGGAAAATGAAAACCATACTCAGGAAATGATTGATGAAAAACTGTCGTCTTTATTTTGAATTTTATGCACGATAACATAACGGACGCACTAAAAATTTTGGAAATTTTAGGGTTTCCACGCGCCCAGCAAAATGAAAGATCAGCATTGAGTTTGCTGGCTGTTTTAAATTTAAGTTCTGAAAAAACTTGGAAACAAGCTGAAAATCCGTTAATTGGAATCACACCGATAATGAATTGGATACGCGAAAATTATCAAAAAGATTATGCGCCGAACACTCGTGAAACGATACGCAGACAAACAATGCACCAATTTGTAAATGCGGGAATCGCTTTTTATAATCCCGATGAGCCGAGTCGTGCCGTAAATAGTCCGCGAGCCGTTTATCAGATTGAACCGCTAACTTTGAAATTACTTCGCTCGTTTAATTCAAAACAATGGAACTCGAATTTAAAAAAGTATTTTTCCAATCGTGAGAAATTAATTGATATTTACGCTGGTAAAAGAAATTTGTCAAAAATACCAATCACTATTTCTTCAAAGTTAAAAATCGAACTAAGTCCAGGCAAGCACAGCGAATTAATTAAAGCAATTATCGAAGAGTTCGCTTCGAGATTTATTCCAAACGGAATACTCATTTATGCCGGAGACACGGGAAGCAAATGGAGTTATTTCGATGAGGAAAAACTGCAGAAAATCGAAGTTAAAGTTGATTCGCACGGAAAAATGCCGGATGTGATAATTTATTATCCGAAAAAGAATTGGTTAATTTTAGCCGAAGCAGTAACTTCTCACGGTCCGGTTGATGCGAAACGACATCAAGAATTAAAAAATCTTTTCGCTGATAGTTCGGCAGGTTTGGTATTTGTTACAGCGTTTCCGAACCGTCTGCTAATGGCACGTTATCTTCGGGAAATTGCTTGGGAAACGGAAGTTTGGACAGCCGACGCGCCATCACATTTGATTCATTTTAACGGAGTTCGTTTTTTAGGTCCGTATGCGGTTTAGCAAATAGAAACTGACCGATTGGAATTTTTACAAATATTTTTATACGAGGTAATTTGATCACAATTACATACATCGCCGTGAGCGCGCTGTTTATTATGAGTTTCGGCGGTTTGGCGCGGCGGGAAACGGCGCAGCGCGGAAATTTATAAGGTTTGACGTTACAGATTTAACATTCACCTTTGGCGATAAATGGTTACATAGAATCTCTGCTTTTATGGAGTTAGCGTCCGGCTTTTATTTGTGGTAAATTGAAGGCTCAATGTTTGATCAATCTACGCCAGTTCAGTCGTTTACTTTCAGTGCCGGGATTATGGCTGCTGTTGCTATTATATGTTTCTTTTCGCTGCCGATCTTTGGACAGCAGTCTGATGTTAGAGAACTGCCGGTTGTGGTGCAGCCGGGCGCACCGGGACAACCTACAAAAATTCTGCCGTCAAATACGCGAGGGAAACTGCCGCCGCGTTCACTTAAAGATGTGGAATTTATGCAGGGTATGATTATGCACCACGCGCAGGCGGTGGAGATGACGGCGTTGATTGCGTCGCGGACGGAGAATAAGAATCTCAGGTTGCTCGGATCGCGCATCAGCCATACACAATCGGACGAAATAAATTTTATGAAACGGTGGCTCGAAACCAGAGGAGAGAAAACTTCGATGCCGAAAATGGCAAATATGGATATGCCGGGAATGGATATGTCGAAACATAGTATGTCGGGTCATCACACAATGCTGATGCCCGGAATGCTGACCGCAAAGCAGATGGAAGAATTGGGAAAAGCAAAGGGCGCGAAGTTCGACCAACTGTTTTTGAAAGGAATGATTCAGCACCACAACGGCGCGTTGATTATGGTCAATGAATTGTTTGGAACAGGCGGCGCGGGACAGGATGCCGAACTTTTTAATTTCGCAAC
>JBBSIE010000017.1:0-46470 GCA_038232235.1 Pyrinomonadales bacterium
TCGGTGCGGCAAGCGGTCATCAGCGAATGGAGCAACGGGCAGACGGAAGGACAGGTTAATCGGCTGAAAACCATCAAAAGACAGATGTATGGACGAGCAAACTTTGATTTGCTCAGAGCCAGAGTTCTTTATCAAAACTAACGGTGGCAAATAGAAATCAGTAAATTTGCAGAAAGCGGAAGTCTGTCGGAAAACCGCAAATCTGCCCCAAATGACCGACAGAGCCCCTGGGAAGTTCCAAGCACCTCGACAATTAGCCAGGGAATCAGCTAGGGACCCAAAGGTTCCCGGAGCCGAAGCATATATGACATCAGGCGATTGACTGTCGCACCCAATATCATCATCTGGGTTCGTGCAACCAGCGCACGAGTTATTCCAGTCGCTGTCGTTACGATAGTAACCACACTGTGGGGACGCGGGCAGCATAAGGTTGGCGGGAACAAAAAAATTCCGGCAAGATGCCGGAACTGAAAACGCCGCGTATTGACTAAAAAAGCTCATCAGAGTTATAGGAACAAAGTCCGCCATCCGCAGTGATGAAAGCAAAGGCGTGATTGGCATAGGTTGAGCCGAAGGCGGCACATACAGCCACTTCTTCGGATTGTCGGGATCTTGCCGCAGTTCGTTTCCGAGGGACCAACCTGTTCCATCGTCAAAATGGACTGTCCGGATGTCCATCGTAATAAACGTAACATCTTCCACCTCATACTTCTTAAGTTCCTTTTCCCAACGTGAAACCTCGTCATCGCTCAACTTGACCCTCACCACATCCCCCGGACGCACGAGTTTGTCATTATGGTTCGAGTCTCCCGGAACAAGTATGGCTGGACCCATCCTGTTCCCGAAAAAAATAGAGTAGGCTATTAAACCGGGCATTTCCCCCTGTTTAGAGACCACAAGGTCGATATTAAAGTAGATAACATTTTTATGCGAGACATTCTTCACATCGAAGCTAAGCGAGCTTAGCCAATTATTATCCGCCGTGATTCCGCGTCTATTTCGATGTGAACGGTCAAACGCCTTATCCCCAACGTGGCGGCTCACGACAACGACAGGAGAATTCTCCTGTTCCGCTTCCTGAATGATCCGAAGTTTCTCTTGGGCATCGGCAACTGACGCAAAATGACAAAGCAGGAATCCGATAAAGAGGCTCAAACCTAAAAGTCTATTCATTATTTTCTCCTTTTAGAACGTGAATGTTAATGAAAACTTCGGACTTTGTTTGTTGTGTAGCCGCGCTACAATTTAAGAAGGGCAAAGTTGAGTGACAAACAATTTTAGATTTCCTTTTTTTGTCCTTGAATAGAAGCCATATCATAGAAAGAGAAAATTAGCAAGTTGAAATTGAAGTTTTTTCCAACTCTGAGAATCATCAAATTGAACTTGGAAATTTTAGAGCTATAAGTGCAAGAAAATCACGGAGGTAGAAAAATGAAAAAGGAGTTGAGGAAAAGTAGAATAAAAGAAAAAGTTATTTTTTGAGATGCGTATCAACATTTACTTTTTGAATCCGCAGAACTACACGCACAGTATCGGAGCGTTGGTCGAGATTTGCAGTAACAAAAGGCGGCGCGTAGTCGGGATTCGTTTTCAAAGCCTTTTCAAGTTCGCGGATGGCGTTGATGTCTTTTGAAGGCTCGACGACTTCGGCAATTCGCGCCAAACCGTCGCCGAAAACATCGGCGACGACGACGACTTCATCGTCTTTCATTTTTCCGCGCACAATTGATTTGGTCAGCGCAATCAACGCGCCCTGCGGATTGACCGACGGCGAATCGCCGGAAACCGAAATGCGGGCGCGGGCAAAATCAGCCGCGCTCAGTTCAAATTCGTTTGACGGAAACTGCGAATTTGAACTCGTCAACATTGTCGTCGTCGTAGAATTCGGCGCGATTTTCGCCAATTCAAATTCCCGCATATTATTTGCGTTTGAAAGCAGCATCCACAAAAGCGTAAAACCGATAATTAAAGACGCAGCCGTTCCGACTGTGTAAGGCATCAGACGCATTTGCAGCCATCTGCGAAAATCTTCGGTGAAATATGACGACTGCTTTGATTTAACTTCTCGCGCGACGCGGGTTCGCACCGACATCATTAGATCACCGGAAATTTCAGGACGCGCCAAAACCCGCAAATCGCGGCGCAGCATCTGAAAATCCGCCAGCTTTTGCCGGCACAAAGGACATCGCGCCAGATGTTCGTCAACCGCCGCGCGTTCTTCGTTCGTCAAAATATCGTCGAGATAAACAGATAAATTAAATTGTAAATTTTCACACTTCATTTTTTTTAGTCCTTTGTCCTTAATCCTTTGTCCTTTGTTTTCACTTAGTTTCGCATTTACTGCAAATTAAAATTGATATTAGAAACGAAAAATTTCAATACCGAAAACAAAGGACAAAGGACTAATGACTAATGACATTCTTAGATTGAATGATTGACCGACCCCGGCTGTTTTCATAATTTTGAAAACAAACGGTTTTGTTCGTTTTTTTTTTACGCTTTTTTGACACTAATCTTTTAACGGATGTTGCTGGTCACGTTTTCAAAATATGCCGAAATAACGATTTATAAACCGAACTTTTCGTTCACCTTGACCTCTCGTTGGCACCGATTTATTGGTTATTAAGTGAAACCGGGGCGGGTCAATCATTCACTCTTTAGTCCTTTGTCATTTGTCATTTGCTGATTAAATCTTAAAACAAAGGACAAATGACAAAGGACTAAAAACTAATTATCAAATATCAACTAACTTCTTTCTCAATTCCTCGCGTCCGCGCGCAATACGCGATTTTACAGTTCCGATGTTTATTTCCAGAACGGACGCGATTTCTTCGTAACTCAAATCTTCGATGTCGCACAAAACAACGGCTTCACGAAAAATTTCGGGCAAATCACTTAAAGCATTCATCATAACTTTTTCGCGTTCACGCTGAAGAATTTTTTCTTCCGGGTTGGCAATCGTGCCGGAAATAGTTTCGTGAAAAGGCGTTTCGCTGTTGCTCAAAGGCGCGTCGAGCGAAAATGTTTTTTCGCGCCTTCGGCGTTTCCACCAGCGAAATTGGTTGCGCGATTTGTTGATCGCAATCCGAAAAAGCCACGTTTTCAAATCCGCGTCGCCGCGAAAATTTTTTATTGCTTTGAAAACGCTCAAAAAGGTTTCCTGTGTCAAATCTCCGGCTTCTTCAGCGTCTTCCGTAATGCGGTAAAGCAGACCGAAAATATCGCTTGTGTAGCGCGTAACCAACGTATCAAAGGCGTTTGCGTCGCCCGCTTTTAGTCTTTCAATGAACTGTGTTTCGACAGCGGAAACGGCAGAAGTTAAATTTGCCGCCAATGCGACACTCGTAATTTCTTCTTCGTTGAATGTCAGCGATTTATTGAAGAACATTTCCTGCCTTTTATTTCTTTCAAAAATTGAAAATTTCAAATTGTTCATCCGCCTTTTATTTGCGAACTAAACTATTAGACACCGATTTTTTTAATTTGTTCCCGAAAATATTTTTTTTATTTATTCGTTTTCACTTTTTACTTTTGCCCTTTTACTTTTTACTTTTGCCTTTTTACTTTGCCTTCAGCTTACTTGCTCTAAGCGTCAATTTGCGATAAATTTACTGTTTCGTAAAAAAAAGAAAACTTTAATCTACAATTATACAACGAATAAGTAACAAAAGGATTGCAATAAATTTTAAAATGGCTAGAAAAAAAAGACGAGTACCAACCCAATTTCAAGCTCCGCCGCCGGAAGAAGATAAGAAAAAAGTTTATCGGGACGACTTTCAAAAAAATGTCGGCGGCAGAGTCAAGGAATTCGGACAACAATTTGAGGGCAAAGGCAAAAATATAATGTACGGTTTGGCAGCAATTGCTGTTTTAGCCGTATTGATCGGGATTTTCTTTGCGTGGAATCGCCGTTCAAACAATGCCGCACAAACCGCGCTCGGCAAAGCGATTGAAACTTCCGAAGCGCAGGTTACAGACTCGCCCGCGCCGGGTTCAGTCGCTAAAACCTTTAAAACGGAAAAAGACCGCGCCGAAGCCTCCATCAATGAATTTCAAGCCGTCGCCGACAAATACGGCAACCCGATTCAGGAAAAAGCTAAATATTTTATCGCCGTCAACCGTTTAACTCTTGATCGTCCGACAGCCGTCCAGGAACTTACGGAATTATCAAAATCAAGCGATGAAGTCGGTTCAATGTCCAAATTTGCATTGGCACAGGCTCAAACTGATGACGGAAGTTTAGACGAAGCCGCCGCGCTTTATCAGGAACTCGCCGCAATGAGCAATCCGATTCTTGCCAAGGAAACTATAAATTTTGAACTTGCCAAAGTTTACGAAAAACAGGACAAGAAAGATGAAGCCGCCGATCTTTACTATGACATCGCCAAAAAAGCCAGCGAAGCGAAAGATGCGGATGACAAACCAATTCCGATGTCACAGACTGCCAGTGAAGCCAAGAAAAAACTTGAGGAAATAAACCCTGAAAAAGCCAAAGATATTGTCGTTCCGGTGCCGTCCGCGCCAACCGGAATGCCTTTCGGCGGATAATCTTCTAAAGTATAAAGGCTTAAGGATAAGGAATAAAGTAAAAAAGTATTCACTTTTTGCTTTTTATTTGTAAATAATTTGAAAAACTTCATCGAATTAGACGTTTATAAATTATAATCGTTCGATAAGGAAGTGAAAGTGTGAGTAATTCAGCCGTGGTAAAATCCGCAGATGTTTCGAGAACCGGAACTTCTGTCTTAACAAAACATTCGGAAAAGGAAATCAGCATTCGTGTTGCGCCGAACAGTTATTTCATCGCTCTTTTTACGACGACATTTTTTTCCGGTCTGCTTATTTATCTTGAACGGGATTTAACCGGAATTCTGCTTTTTGTCCTGAGTTGGCTGATTTTCTCTATTTTAGCGTGGACTGACCGCATTACTTTCAACGGCAAAAAACTAATTCGCACCGGACTTTTGCCGCGTTTTTGGGCAACGCTTAATAACTCCAGATACAAGCTGAATGTCAACGACATTGAACAGGTTGAAACTCAGGCTTTGCGTGCGCTCAAACGCGGCGGAAACGTCTTTTATCGTTACCACACTTCAGTCAAAGGGAAAAATTTGAAATTTGATTTTGCTTCCGGCGGCGAAGAATATCGGCAAATGATTCATCGGCTGTTTAGTTCCCTTTCGGAAAATATACTGGACAATCGCTCCATCGAACTGCGCGATTTTCTGCGCGAACCGAAGGAAACACTAATGAAAGCCGAATTTGCCAAAATTCCGTCGGTTGATGTTTTGGAAAGTTCCCTGAATCAATACAGAAAAGGAAATAAAAGTCTTCAAACAAAACACAATCCGCAAAACGCCGGCTATGAAGAAATGGAAAAAGCCGATTATCTACATCAGCTTGGCAATGAGCTTCGCCTTTCCGGTTATCTAATCCAAGCTCTCGAAGCGTTTCGCCGCGCACTTGCATTGAATCCGAAAGATGCGCGGCTGCTTTTTGATTTTGCACGTTGTCTGCATTCATTCGCCGGATCGGAACGCGATAAAAATTTAGCCAGAAAATCATTAGCCGCGCTTCGCCTTGCAGAAAAACGCGGAAAAAATGATGGTGAAATGCTGGCGCAATTAGGCGAAAGTTATTTTCAATACGGGAATTGGAAACGCGCCCGCGGAGCTTTTCAAAAATCTTTGGACGCGGCGGAAAACAGTTTTCGTTCCGTCAAAGGTTTGGCTGAAATCGCGCTTCGTGAAGGCAAAATCGCTCACGTCATCCACCAATTTTCAACCGCCAACCGTTTGGCTGAAAATTCTTCGCTGCGGCGTTGGACACAGAGCGAAAGCGACTATTTTTCGCGTTTGAATTCTGACGACGATTATATGGAAATGGAAGTCAGCCGCGTAAATCTTCTCGAAAGCGTGGAAAATGCGAAAAAAACATTTCTTAAAATAGCGATGCTCGGTTTTCCGATTATTGTTTTCGGCGTGACGCTCGAAGATATTTTGATCGCCAACATCGGTTGGGCAATTTCAACCGTCGCAATTTTAGTTTGGGTCGGAACAATCTTTAGCCGAAATCTGCTTTCCTCGCGCATTCCGATGGATTTGACAGACGAAGATTGAAGAACGAATTACGAATGTTAGTTTTTATTCTTCAATTCGTAATTGAATTAACATTTATGCAGTCACTTTTAGATTTTTTATACGCGGTTAAAAATTTTCTTAATCCGAAACTGCTTATTGATAATTTGCTGGCAACTTTCGGCAACTATGTCTATCTCGCGTTGTTTTTTATTATTTTTGCCGAAACAGGTTTGGCAGTCGGATTTTTTCTTCCGGGTGATTCCTTGCTGGTTGTTTCGGGACTCTTCGCGGCGGCGGGCAAGCTCAATGTTGCACTGGTTTTAATTGCTTTTTTTCTCGGCTCGGTCATTGGCGACAGCACCGGATATTGGACGGGCAGAGTTATGGGAAAAACGCTTTTTAATCGTGAGAAATCTTTAATTTTCAAACCGAGCAGAGTTGAAAAAGCAAAAGCATTCTTCGAGAAATACGGCGCGAAAACCGTAATAATGGCACGTTTCGTGCCGATTGTCCGCACATTTGCGCCGCTCGTTATCGGCGCAACCGAAATGCCGTATATCAAATTTTTAACATACAGCGTCTTGGGCGGATTGCTCTGGATTTTGACGATGGTTTTAGCCGGATATTTCTTGGGCGGCGTAATTGAAACGGCTTTCGGTATCAAACTCGAAGACCACATTGAAAAGGTCGTTATCGTCGTCGTTTTTCTCTCAATTCTGCCGCCGATTATCGAATTTGCCAAATCGAGATTGGAAAAAAAAGAACCTATCGCAGAGGTTTGACTTAAACCCCGGCGTAACATAGAATCTGTAAGTTAGTTTGACGGGGTGTGGCTCAGCCTGGTAGAGCGCTCGGTTCGGGACCGAGAGGTCGGATGTTCAAATCATCTCACCCCGACCATTTTATAACTGATAGATAAGGGCTTATGGGTTTTCCTGTTAGTCCTTTTTTTATTTATATCAAAACCAATAATCAATCAATTTTGTTCGGTTCAGTGAAATGCCGATGACCCCCAAAACTCGGCACTGTTAACTCGAACTCAACTCTTTCAGGCTGAACAGCATTCGATTTCGGTTGAATCAATTGCTTCAAGCAAACACACCGGACAGCGCATCTTTTTAATTGTTTCTTCATCTTGTCCGAGACAATATTAAATTTCTATAAAAAACATTTTCGTTCTCTCTTTGTGAAGTGCGAAACCTTTTTATCGGTTGTTATTTGTTAGGGTTTATGTTTTCAATTGCAGGCGACAGTCAGCCGTTCATCTAATCGCTCAACATTTGTTCATATTATTTTAATGTGGATTGCCATAATCTGGTTTCTATAGTCTCGGGGTGTCAATTTTTGCCAGTTTCAAATCATTTCGAGGTTTTAAGTGACTTCCGAATTAGCGACGGTCGCAACTTTGATGGCAACCGGATTTTTTGTCGGCAAATGGCTGAAAATGTATCCGATTGAAACCGCCATCATCAACGCCACGCACAGCGGACAAGGCGGCACGGGCGACGTGGCGATTTTAACCGCCGCCGACCGAATGGTGCTGATGCCGTTCGCCCAAGTTGCCACTCGCATCGGCGGCGCAATAACAGTTACGCTCGCCTTGATCGCTTTAAGCCGTCTTTCTTAGCTCATCTATATTTGATCGGATAGTGTTTCAAAATCTATGCTTACAATTTGAAAATTACACTCGCTCGATACGGACTCGGATAACGCGTTTCAACTTACTTTAAAACTTATAGCGGTACTGTAAGAGCAAACTTCTGCCCGCGCCGTCAATTCCCCAACTCGGATTGCGATGAAATTTATCGAAAATATTTTCAAAGGCGACGAAAATCTTTGAATTTTCATTGAACGTAAATTCGCCACGCAGATTGAACAGCGCATAACCCGGCAAACCATTAAAAAGCGGAATGCTCGTCGAATCATTAACGACGCGAATGTCGTTAATCACTGCACCGATAGGCAATATCCGATTTTGCACTTGTGCTAAAATTTCGCCCGTCGCTCGTAAAAAATACGTCGGATTTCCCTACGTAACGGCGCAACTTGTTCCGCTTGAATTGACGGTCAAACCGCGAACACACGCGCCGCGCCGGAAAAAGTTGGCGATTTGTGAGCGTGAACGCGGTGCGGCGGTGCGTCTGTCGCTCAAATCAAGACTCGAGAGTCGGTTTTGCCGCGCCGCCAGATTTGAATAGCCTTCAATCCAAAATCTTCTGCCGACTGGCGCGTATTTTAAATTGACAAACCCTGTCGGCGGCGTTCCGCCTTCGATATTCGGCGGCAAACCCGTGTCTTTGTCTTCGGAGCGAATATATGTGAAATTCCCTTAAAATTTTAGATCGCGTGTGATGCGCGTTTCCAATTCGTATTCAATGCCGAAAAGTTTAGCGGCGGTAAAATTTGTGCGAACAAGAACCGGTCCGGTTGAAAGCGGCACGAACACAACGCCGTTCGGCAATTGATTAACAATCGGCTGGTCGCCCAAAAATTGTCCGACTGCGCCGTTTGGCAAAATTAACGCCTGTTTTGTAATCGTATCTTCGATGTCTAAACGGAACGCCGTAATTCCGTATCAAATCTTTTTGAAGTCCAGCGCAGACTCGCATCGTAATTATTACTGAATTCCGAACGCTGTTTGGCAACCGGAAGTCCGGTTAAAACGGCATTTGCGTCGGCAGTTGTGCCGATTGTGCCGCTGAGATTGATCGCCCTCAAATAATCAATTTCGTAACCGTCGCCCGTCAAACCGAGCGTTCCCAAATGTTAATTCTTTATCCAAAAAGAAACTAAAACTGTTATTCTCGTGCGTTCCGGCTGATGCGTAATATTATTAAAAGGATTTCCCTGTCCACCTTGGTTGACGCGCTCCTCGCGTTGGCTGTTGTAGGAAACGGTGAACGAGCCGCTGTCGAAAAAGCCGAGATTTTGTTTGACATAGCGTAAGTATCCGAAATCGAGCCGCAAATTGTTCAAATCAGCAATCAAATTTCCGTCGCCGCCGACAAGCTGGTCAAAGCGTTTGCCTTCGTCCTGCTGACTTCGCTGATAGAAAAAACTTAATTGCTGATCTTCCGTCGGCGCGTAATTCAGGCGAACCGCGCCGCCGTATTGCGTAAATTCGGTGTTCGGATCGCGATCATATAAAACGCTCGCCGGCAAACCGAGAAATCTCGTAATTGACGAATGCGAATCAAGCCCGTTTGCCGTTCGCAAAGTGTTGACGCGGCGACCGTTGATGTTGACGTAACCGCCGAAACGCTCCGTGCCGTACCGACGTAACGACGCTCACTTGCTTGCGGAACATTTTTAAGCTGCTCGGAACGCCCGATTTCCGCCGTAACCGTTAAACTACTTTTGCCAATCGCCATTGTAATTTCCAGATTGTCAGTTTCGGTATTTTTAATTTGAACGGGCGTAACTTGCTGTGCGAATCCTTCCGCCGCAACCCGAATTTCATAATTTCCGGGCAAAACTTATTCAAAGGTAAAAACTCCGCCGGAATCTGTTACAGCGACTTTTTCCATCCGCGTCTGCAAGTTGAGCAAAAAAACCCGCGCTCCGACGATAACCGCCTTGTTTTGGTCTTTAACCAAACCGCTCAACCTGCTTTGATTTAATTTTTGGGCGGAAATCGAGATTGAAGTACAAACTATAACTATCGTATAAATTAAAAATTTTCGCATATTTGATCTTTGAAATTGTGTTTGATTAAAAAAGGTTTTGATAAATGTTGTAACTGAAAATCATAATTTATTTTGATAATTACAACAATCATTCGTTTTGAAGCTGCAATTTGAAGTCGTTTTTCCTCAATTAAAAAATAAAAAACAGTCTGCGGTTTGCGCCACAGACTGTTTTAACAAACTGAGTTATGTCTCAATTTTGCTTTCTAGGGTTGTGCTGTGAAATAGAGATCATCTAAATCCTGCGTAACATTTATCACTTTTGGCGTGAATTTGTACAACTTCGACTTGACCGTTACAGTGTAGGTTTCGCCTGCCGCCACATCCGCTATCCTGAAGTAGCCGTGAACATTTGTTCGGGCTATGCGCCGCTCACCTTGACTGTTAACCATAGCTATCTGCGCGTTCGCCACGCTTCTGCCGCTGGTTGACTACGCGCCCGCAAACAGATGCCGATGCCGCCGTCGGACTGACAATCGTTACCGTGCCGTCCGCCGTAGTAATGGTAACTTGCTGTGCCGAATCGTTTGCCGCATCTGCCGCCGAGAATGTCAGCGACGTAGTTGAACCTGGCTGCGCGTTTGGTGACACCGTGAAGGTAATCGTCAGAAGAATCTGATTATTACCCGCCTGAATCTCACCGATGCCGATTAAATTTACGTTAAAAAATCTGCTTAATGGTAACTTTTCAGCCCGTTATTGTTCGGCAAAACGGAAAAATCCCATTGTTTAACATTCGCTGCTAAAGATAATTTGGGACAGCGATTGTTTTAAATTTTGTAAAAAGATTGTTTATTCCGTTTGATAAGTTGCCACGCTGGTCGGCGTTTCATAACAGCGTACTTTGTAGACCTGCACTCTGTCGTCGTCAATTCTTGAGGCGATATATTCCAAAATAAACCGCGCGAGATTTTCGGCGGAAGGATTTAATTCTTCGTCAAACGGCGGAAGTTCGTTGATGTTGCGGTGGTCGAGATATTTTGTAACTTCGTCCGCCGCACGTTTTAAATCAACAAAATCAACGAGCAAACCAATGTTATTGAGTTCCGAGCCTTTGGCGAAAATCTCGATTTTATAATTGTGTCCGTGCAGATTTTCACACTTTCCCTTGTAACCGCGCAGTTGGTGTGCGCTTGAAAAATTGCGTTCGATCATTACTTCGTAAAATGATGTCATACATTTTTAATAAACGATTTGCAATCATTTTTCAAATCCGACGGCAAATTTCCCTTATTCGATAAAATCACTTGCCATCTGCCGCGCTTCCAAACCATTCATCATAATCACGCGGGCGCAACCGTTCCAACGCAGGATTACGTCATCATTTCCGGCAGGGCGCACGGCTTCGGCGCGTTCAAAACAATTCATCGCACTACGAAAAAGTTCAAACGCCGTTGATTCAGAGCCGATTTCACCTCTTTTGAGCATCGCTTTGGCGCGTCGCTCATAGACGATTCCCGTGTAATACGGCTGCTCATATTCGCCGTAAATTTGTGATAAATAATGCTGAATGCGCGTGTCGCCAACCGAGTAATCCCTGCCGAAACGGTCGCTCATCGCCAAAACCAGCGTGATCAAATTTTCCTGATTGTCGGGTTCTATTTGCAGAATGTCTAGGCAAATACTCTCAGCCGCGCTCGGTTCATTAAGCAGACGGTAATGTTTAGCCCGTTCAAGTGCCGCCGGAACTGCTTCTTTTGATAAAGTTTTTAATTCAAACATAGTTCTCTCAGGTTCAAAGTTACAGGTTCAAGGTTCAAGGTTAAATACCGATTCTTAACTTTGAACCTTGAACCTGTAACTTTGAACTATTTCTTTGACCGGAATAAATTCAAAAATCTCGCAATCGGATCGTAAAATTCGCCGACAACGCGCTCTTTCAACGGAATAATCGCATTATCCGTTATTGTAATATTTTCGGGACAGACGGTTGTGCAGCATTTTGTGATATTACAAAAGCCGATGTTCGCGTCGTCCTTCAAATCCTTCAAACGATTTTCCGTATCGAGCGGGTGCATTTCCAAAGCCGCCGCATAAACCAGAAATCTCGGTCCGATAAATTCGTCGTGTTTGTGATGATCTCGAAGCACGTGGCAAACGTCCTGACACAAAAAACATTCGATACATTTGCGAAATTCCTGCACACGGTCAACATCTTGCTGCTGCATTCGCCAAGTTCCGTCGGGCGCGTCGGGTTTGCGCGGTTTGAATTTTTTGATGCGTTTTTTGACTTCGTAATTCCACGAAACGTCCGTTACCAAATCTTTTTTCAGCGGAAAAGCCTTCATCGGTTCGACCGTAATCGGCTTTTCAATCGGCAGAGTATTCATCCGCGTCATACACATCAATTTCGGTTTCCCGTTAATTTCCGCCGAACACGAACCGCATTTTCCCGCCTTGCAATTCCAACGGCAAGCCAAATCTCCCGCTTGCTCGCCTTGAATCTGCAAAACCGCGTCCAAGACAACCATTCCTTCGGAAATTTCCGTGTTATAAGATTTGAATTCGCCGCTATCGCTCGTGCCGCGCCAGATTTTGAATGTTGCTTTTGCCATTTTTGATTTTCCTAATGTTCCAAATCGGAGTCCAATTTTATCTTTTCAATCAAATAAACCTTTCCTTTTTCGTAATCATCTATTCGTTCCTTAAATTTCGGTAAAAGTTCAACTAAAAAATCTACTTTGCTTTTTTCAACATCAAGCGCGACTACGGCAATTTCATAATTGCCCGTATTTTGCTGACACTCCAAGTTTTTATCAATCGTGAGCAAAATATCAAAGTTTTCCGCAACCGCCGAACTTAATAATTTACCGTTTTTCAATCCGCTCCAATTCATTTCAACAACGGTTTTCACTTCAAATTCAATCAGATGGCGTTTTAACTTCTTAGTTACACATTCATCAAGCAAAATTTTCATTTAATATTTCGGTAGATTTAATCATCATCTGTTCGGAAAATTCTAAAACTTTGATAATTTGTTCGCGCTTGACCGAAGGGAAATCTTCCATAAATTCGTCAATCGTTTCGCCTGTTTCCAAATAATCGAACAAATTTTTGATCGGAACTCGTGTGCCGTTAAAAACGGGCGTTCCGCCTAAAATTTCTTTGTCTATATTGATAACTTTCATAGTTTAATTTTCACACAGACAAGAGCAAACATCAATGATTTTGCCTTTTTACTTTTTACTTCTTTAGCCCATTTCCTCAATAATTTGTCTTAATTCATCGGGCATTTCGGGAATCGGAATTCGGCTGATTTGCATATTTCCGTCGCCGTCTTTTTTAACGCTGAAATTAAACTTGCCGAATTCTTCTACTTTCGACGGGAAATCATCACGGAATTGTCCGCCGCGAGATTCTTTACGTTCGATTGCCGCTAAAGTTATCGCTTCTGAAACATTTAAAAGATTATGCAGATCAAGCGCGGTGTGCCAACTCGGATTAAAATCAATATTGCCCGTCGCGCCCACATTTTTGCGTCTTTCCCTCAAATCTCTGACACCGACTAAAGCGCGTTGCATTTCGTCTTCGGTGCGGACAATGCCAACCAAATCCTGCATCATTTCCTGCAATTCCGCCTGAAGCGCGAACGGATTTTCGCCCTTTTGTTTTTCAAACGGTTCTAATGACCATTTTACACGCTCTTCAATTTGCTCGTTATTTATTGTTCCGAAATCATTTTCCCGCGCAAATTTCGCGGCAAATTCTCCGGCGCGTTTGCCGAAAACTAATAAATCCGACAGCGAATTTCCGCCCAAACGATTTGCACCGTTAATTCCCGCCGCACATTCGCCCGCCGCAAAAAGTCCCGGAACTGTTGACGCTTGCGTGTCAGCATCAACGCGGATTCCGCCCATTATATAATGCGTCGTCGGTCCGACTTCCATCGGTTGTTCGGTGATGTCCAAATCCGCTAACTGCTTAAATTGATGATACATGCTCGGCAGTTTTTTTTTGATATGTTCGGGCGCGTTCGAGATTTTTTCCTTGATCCACGCAATATCGAGAAAAACTCCGCCGTGCGGCGAGCCGCGTCCGGCTTTGACTTCGCGGACAATGCAACGCGCAACGTGGTCGCGTGTCAGAAGTTCCGGCGGACGACGCGCATTTTTGTCGCCCGTAACATATCGCCAACCTTCTTCGGGCGTGTCGGCGGTTTGATCTACATAAAGCGGCGGAATGTCTTCAAACATAAACCGCTTTCCTTCGCTATTTTTTAAAATTCCACCTTCGCCGCGAACGCCTTCGGTTACGAGAATTCCGCGCACCGACAGCGGATAAACCATTCCCGTCGGATGAAATTGTATAAATTCCATATCAATCAATTCCGCGCCCGCGTCGTAAGCCAACGAATGACCGTCGCCCGTGCCTTCCCAACTGTTACTCGTGATTTTATATGCGCGTCCGATTCCGCCTGTCGCCAAAATCACGGCTTTTGCTTTGAAAATTCTAAATCTTCCGTGTTCGCGTTCGTAAGCAAGTGCGCCGACAACTCTGTCGCCGTCTTTCAAAAGCGCGATGACGGTAACTTCCATATAAACTTCGATGCCTTGATGGATGCCGTGGTCTTGCAAAGTGCGAATCATCTCAAGTCCCGTTCTGTCGCCGACGTGCGCGAGTCGCGGATATTTATGACCGCCGAAGTTTCTCTGCAAAATGCGCCCGTCTTTTGTCCTGTCAAAAACCGCGCCCCACGCTTCAAGTTCTCTAACTCTGTCCGGTGCTTCTTTGGCGTGAAGTTCCGCCATTCGCCAATTATTGACATACTGCCCGCCGCGCATCGTGTCGGTGAAATGGACTTTCCAGTTATCGCGGTCATCAACATTCCCAATCGCCGCCGCCATTCCGCCTTCCGCCATCACGGTATGCGCCTTGCCGAGCAGAGATTTGCAGACAAGTCCAACCGAAACGCCCGCCGCCGATGCTTCAATCGCCGCCCGCAAACCCGCGCCTCCCGCACCAATGACTAAAACATCGTGTTCAAAAGTTTGATATTCCGACATAAGAATTAAATTTCAACACATAGAAACATAGATTTTTTGCCATTGTAATCAGACAAAATTAAAAAGAATATTTAGCCACAGATTTTCACAGATAAACACAAGATATTTTTTGATTTTTTAACCGCATTTTCATATCTTTTCTTATCATCTGAGTTTATCTGTGAAAATCTGTGGCTAAATTCTTTTCTTTGCGTTCTATGTTTCTATGTGTTTAAAAAATCCTAAAATCACTCCAAATTCCCATCGAGCAAAGCCGCACAAAAAGATCGGAAAATCCGACGACAAACAAACTGCACCACGCGAACAACATATGTCTTTTATTTAGCGAACTGCAAGCATTATAAGCCGCACATTGAAGCGGTTTGTCCGAAAGTTCGTCGCATCTGCCGCCGATTAAATGGCGCAAAGAATGACAGCTAAACGTATAGCCGCCGAGAAAAAAGACGTTTGCCGTCAAAATAATTGTGCCGAGTCCGATGCCGAACTGCGAAACGCCTGAAGCGTCCGTGAACCAGAAAGCCTTCCAAGCGTCGTGCGCCAGAAAAATTAAAAATATGAGTGCGAGATATAGAAAATAACGATGAACATTTTGCAGAATCAGCGGAAATTTGCGCTCGCCGCGATAATTATGTCCACGCGGTTCGCCGACAGCGCATGAAATCGGATCAGCCCAAAACGCTTTGTAATACGCGCCGCGATAATAATAACAAGTAAAACGAAATCCCGCCGGAGCCCAAAGTATCAGAAGTGCGGGCGAAAACGGCACCCAATCGGGAATCCAAGCAGGTTTTACGCCGAACATCGCGTGCGGCGACGCGCCGAAAATCTCCGGCGAATAAAACGGCGAAAGATAATGCGCTCCATTACCCGCGTAGAAATAATGCTCGCCTTGAAACGCCGCCCAAGTCGAATAGACGACGAACGCGCCGAGCGCGAGAAACGTCAGCAGCGGAACAATCCACCACAAATCCCGCCGCATCGTTTCGCCAAAAGATCGTTTTATAGGAAGACTCGCGTAAGCCATAAAAGCCGTCAACACCTCCGGCGCATTTTGCAAAAAAAAAGGAACTTATCAGAAGTTTATAAACCTCAAATAAAACAATCACTTTTAAGCCCGAACAAACAGCTAGAAAAACCTTCGTCCCGCTCACTTTGCTTTCGCGTCGCGCCTCTATTTTTAAAGTTAGAAAATACTGATTTTGATTTAAATAATTATCGGTAAAGTTTTACGTTAATTTCATTTACAAGTCAAGTTACGTCAAATTTCGGCTTTCAATCGGAAGATGGCAAAGACACATCAAATTTCATAAAATCATTTCCAGATTTCATTTTCGTCATATTCATTTTTGTGTATTTCCAGAATCCGGCGAAACTCGTCTTTGTAAGAAATATTTTGGTGAAATTCTTTTTGGTCGGCAATGTATTTCCTTTCAAATTCATCGTCCACACGGCTGACGGAAAATGCGCCATAGCCTTTCTGCCAAGCAAATTCCGCAATTCTCTTTTTCATAAATTCGGCACTTCGCGTTTTGACGCGATTAACAATTGTGTCAATCGACCAATCGCGCGATTGTGCAAAAAGGATATGAATATGTTCAACATCGCCGCCGATTATCAAGGCGGGCGAATAACATTCATCATAAAGAATTTTAGAAATTTTATCGTAAAGTAAAGGTTCGATTTCCGTTGTAATAAAAGGTTTCTGATTCTTCGTTGAAAAAATAACGTGAATCAGCATTTGCGAATGATTTATCGGATTCATTATATTTCGTTTTCATAACGGTTCAGATAAAGTTTGCCGTCGTAATCGTTGATGCCGATTATCACGCGGTCAAGAAATCCGTGTCTGCCGAGAACATTGCGGCTGAAATTTTCGTCGTCAGCAAAGAAAACTAACGAATCAAATTCCAAATCGGCGACAATTAAATTTACTGAATGTCCGAAAGTTTTGAAAGAACCTGTAACGGTGCTGAAATATTGTTCTTCGCCCATTTCAAGACCGAGTTTTTCGCCCAAATTTCTTGAAAAAATACACGCTTCCGAACCCGTATCAATTTTGGCTTGAAAATCCACCGCCGAATTCAACAGCGTGATTTGGACATCCACGGTAATTCCGCGTCTGCCCGCATCGTAAATTGTGAATTGTTCAAAATTTAATTGATGCACGATTTACCAACCTCCGAAAGGAATTTCGTCCAATGGAAAGAGATATGTAATAAACGGTTTTTGTGCGCCGTTTTTCTTTGCATCGGCTAATGCTTCAGGAAAATTTTTGCCTGTTCCGACAAGTTCCCCGTTTTCTAAAGCAACATATTTTCCGGCGTATTTAGCGCGATGTTCCTTTACCCAAATAGTTTCGGGACTGACATAACCCTTACCGCCGTTTTTCTGACTTCTCTTTTTCTGTTCCTGTAAAATCCGAATTAATTTGTCGCGTTCTTCGTTTGAAATTTGTTCGGTTTTCTCTATTAGTTCATCTAAAACTGCCTGCATTCGTTTCACCTCCGTTAAACATTATAGCAACTTCCTTCAAATCGCTGGTAACTCGTGTTTTCGGCAAACTGTTGAGAAAATCTCTGCCGTAACCTTTTGTTTTTAGGCGCGGATCAAGTAGCGCAATCACGCCTTTATCGGTTTTGCTGCGAATCAGCCGCCCGATTCCTTGTTTTAGAGTGATGACGGCGTTTGGGACGCTGTATTCAAAAAACGATTTGCCGCCGTTTGCGTCAATAAATTTTGTTCGCGCCGCAACAACCGGATCGCTTGGAACGGCGAACGGGAGTTTATCAATGATGACGCAGGAAAGTTGGTCGCCGCGCACGTCAACGCCTTGCCAGAATGAAGACGTTGCAAACAAAACGGCGTTTGGCGTTTTGCGGAATTGTTCAAGTAATCCGTTTTTTGACATCGAACCCTGCACGAAACACGGGAAATTGACGCGCATCGAAACAAGTTCGTAAAGCGCGTTCATCGAATAATTGCTCGTGCAAAGCACAAAGGCGTGTCCGTTTGTAATGTTTATGAGTTTGATAATTTCGCCCGCCGCCATTTGCGAAAATTCCGGCGAACTCGGCTCCGGCATCGCTTTTGGCAGATAAATTATCGCCTGTTTTTGGTAATCGAATGACGAAGGCGCGAGCAATGTGTCGGTTTTTCCGTTGTCCAAACCTAATCTGTCTTTGATAAAATCGAATTTTCCGTTGGTCGAAAGCGTCGCCGAAGTCATCACGACGGTTTCGACTTTATCGAAGAGTTTTTCCTGCAAAAGAGTCGAAACGTCAATCGGCGACGCACGCAAAAACATTCCGCGCCCGCGCCGTTCGAGCCAGTAAACGTAATTTTTCTCGGCTTGCGTGCAGACAAAATCAAGATCAAAACGGGTTTGACGAACGCGCCGCACAAGGCTTTCGGCTTCCGTCATTTTTTCCGCGTATAAATCCAACGTCGCTTCCAATCTCTCAAACGCGGAATCAAGCGCGAAATATGCTTCGCCAAGTGGTGTCGGTTCGATGTCGCCGCTTCGTGATTGTTGTGCAAAGGCATTTGGCAGCAGCGGAAACCTGCCGTCCTGACTGCGACCCTGCACGAATCGTGTCCAAAATTGATCGGCAAGTCCGACGATTCGGACGGAAAGTTTTGACAAATCGCGCGTAACAATCGCGTCGGTTAGCGGCAAATTGTCGGCATCGCGGACGAGTTCTTCGATTTGAAAACTCGAAATCTGAAAGCCGAAATAATCGGCGGCGATGTCTTCAATTAAGTGCGCTTCGTCAAAAATAACGGCGGAATAATCCGGCAAAACTCTGCCATATTCGTTGCCGCGAATGTTCAAATCGGCGAAAAAAAGATGATGATTGACAATGACAATATCGGCTTCTTCCGCCCGCGCTCTCATTCGCGTGATAAAACACGGCTCGAATTCGGGACATTTCTGACCGAGACAAGTTTCACTTTTCGCGTTTATTCTCGACCAAAACGAAAGTTTTTCAGGCAAGCCGACGAGTTCGGCGCGATCTCCGGTTTCGCTTTCGCGCACCCAGCGGCGCACTTCGTCAAAGTAATCCATCTCGTCCAAACCATCCAAAATCGGCTGATTTTCAGCTTTGCCGACGCGATACAGACAGGCGTAATTCGAGCGTCCTTTCATATACGCCGCGCTGAATTTTTTCGGCATCACTTTTTGCAGAAACGGAATGTCTTTTTCCATCAATTGTTCCTGTAAATTTTTCGTTCCCGTCGAAATAATAATCCGTTTTTTTTGTCCGAGAGCTGCCGCGATTGCCGGAACCAAATAGGCGAGCGTTTTGCCCGTTCCCGTTCCCGCTTCGACGATCAGATGCTTTTTTTCTTCAAACGCCCGCAAAACCGCTTCCGCCATTTTGACCTGTCCGGCGCGGTATTCGTATTCTTTGTGATGTTTGGAAATGAGTCCGTCTTTTCCGAAAATTTCTTCCATTTAACTTTATTTTACCGATTTTACAGCAAACCTTTCCCTTTTTTATTGACACTAACAAGTTTTCCTGCAAACATTTTATTTCGTGCTGCGTAAAAGCATTTATTGATGGGAAATCCTTTTATTCAATATAGCAAATTATGATTTTATTTTCTTCGTTTATGATAAAGAGAAATTTACCGCTTGCTTTGATTATCTTCACTTTGACTGCGTTGTTTTTTATCGCGCCTTTTCAGTTTCGTTCGGCGGCGGGCAATGAAAATAGAGTCAAAAGTTCTCAAAAAAGTTCCGACGATGCCCAAAATAAAATCGAAAACTACGATATTCGCACTGATAAAAACCAAACCGAAACTTTAACCGCATTTCGTCAGCAAACAAACAAAAACTCCGTCGAAATTGCCGATTTGCGCGATAAATTTGTCGCCGCAGAAGCTGCGCTTCGTCAAAAAGTTCCGACTTTGAAAATCGAATATAACGACGATTTGCGAATTCCCGAAGTCATTGCGCCTAATGTCTTAAGAGGTTCTGGATTTTTGTCGTCGCCTTCCAAAACAAAACATTCGGATATTTTGCTCGATTTTATTGGGCAAAATAACAATTTACTCGGTTTGTCCGAAAAACAATCCTATCAATTAAAACTCGCCGCCGATTATACAAATCCTGACGGAAATCTTTCTTTCGCGCAATTTAATCAGACGATCAACGATGTTCCGGTTTTTCGCGGCGAAGTCAAAGCCGGATTTACCAAACAAGGCGAGATGATTCGCGTCATCAATAATCTCGCGCCGGATTTGGATTATCAAAATCTATCAACAGACTTTGGCAATCCGCTGACTGCCGCTGAAAAAGCCGCAAAATACAGTAATTATCAATTAAAACTCGAAAACCAAACGCTGAACAAAGCGGAATCAAACGATTTAAAAGCAGTTTTTGGAGAAGGTGATTGGGCGACGACGGCTGAAAAAATCTATTTTCCGACTGAACCGGGCGTGGCGCGAACGGCGTGGCGGGTTCTAATCTGGAAGCCTGAAAATGCGTATTATGTGATTGTTGACAGCGAAACGGGCGAATTGTTGTGGCGCAAAAACATCACGAATGACCAGACTCAATCCTCGACTTTCAGCGTTTACGCCAATCCGAATGCGATGATAAATGTCGCGCACAATCCGTTTCCGCTAATCAACAATTTTTTCGATCCGACGCTTCAATTGCAAGGCGCGGCGATTCCGCGCACGAATATTACGAGAATCGGCAATGAACCGCCCTATACATTTAATAATAACGGTTGGATAACCGACGGAATCAACACGACGGACGGCAATGCGGTTGAAGCCGGAATTGACCGCGACGGCAATAACGGAATTGACCCGCAAGGCAGGGCAGTCGGCAATCCGAACCGCAATTTTGTTTTCGATTACACGCCCGGAAATCCGAACACTAATTCGGGCGACGCGCCGAATTCGACACCGCAGACTTATCCGATTTCCGCTTTTCAAAACGGCGCGGTTACGCAACTTTTCTACGTTTGCAATCTTTATCACGATGAACTTTATCGTTTGGGTTTTACCGAACAGGCGGGAAATTTTCAGCAAAACGATTTCGGACGCGGCGGCGCGGAAAATGATCGCGTTTCGGCAGAAGCGCAGGATTCGAGCGGTACGAATAACGCTAATTTTTCGACTCCGGCGGACGGCACGCGCGGCAAAATGCAAATGTATCTGTGGAGCGGTCCGACTCCGAATTTTGACGGTGATCTTGATACTGATGTCGTCATTCACGAGCTTACACACGGACTTTCAAACCGTCTGCACGGCAATGGAAGCGGTTTAAGCGGCGGTTTGTCGGGCGCAATGGGCGAAGGCTGGTCTGATTTTTACGCTGAAGCAATGCTTTCTTCGCCCGACGATCCGATTAACGGAATTTACACCATCGGCAGTTATATAACTTATTTGAAAACCAACAATTTTCGTTCAAATTATTATTACGGAATCCGACGTTTTCCGACGGCGGTGATGGCTTTTACAGGACAGAATGGCAAACCGCACAATCCATTATCATTTCGTCATTTAAATTCCGACTGCAACACGGAAATCGGAACTTCGACGACAATCGGCTCAATCAGCGCATTTCCGCGCGGTCCGTCGGGTTCGGCAACTTGCGACGAATCTCACGCCGGCGGTGAAATTTGGAGCAGCGCATTGTGGGAAGTTCGCGCCAAATTCGTTGCGCGGCTCGGATGGGAAATCGGCAACCGGAAAGTTTTGCAGATCGTAACGGACGGAATGAAGTTAGCTCCGCTGAATCCGACATTTTTACAGGAACGCGATGCGATTCTGGCGGCGGCGCAGGCAACCGGCAGCGCAGCGGAAGCGGCGGCGAATGTCGCTGATGTTTGGGCGGGTTTCAGTATTCGCGGAATGGGTTTCAGCGCGAAAATCAACTCGCTTTCTCCGGCAAATGTAACCGAAGCATTCGATTTGCCGAATTTGCTTCAAACGCCAGACTTTGCGATTGACGATACAAACGGCAACAATAACGGTTTTGCCGACGCGGGCGAAAAAATAAAATTAAACATTCCGCTGTCAAACAATACGGGAAATACGGCAGTCGGCACGACGCTTCAAATTGTCGGCGGCGGCACGGCGAATTACGGCGATATTGGCAATAATCAAACGGTTACACGCGCCGTTGATTTCACAGTTCCCGCCGCCCAATCGTGCGGCAGTTCGATAACTTTAACCTTAAACATCAGCAGCAGTTTAGGCGCGAAAACAGAAAAGCGTATATTGATAGTCGGTAAACCGCTTGATTCTTCCGGCTTTTCGCAGAACTTTGATAATGTAACCGTTCCGGCGATTCCGAACGGATGGACGGCTTCTGTGCCAAATCCGAACACGGCAAACGCCGCGCCGTGGCAAACAGTTTCGCCGAAAGCCGCAAGTCTTCCGAACGCCGTATTTGCGCTCGATGTTGATAAACCTTATCTGGCACAACTGGAATCGCCGCAGATTCCGATTACGGTTTCCGCCGCGATGTTGAAATTTAAGATAAATTACAACACCGAAAGCGGTTGGGACGGCACGACGCTCGACATAAAAATCGGTTCGGGCGAGTATCAGGACATCGTTGATGCCGGCGGAATCTTTTTGTCGGGCGAATACTCAAATCTTCTAAGCAACGGAAATTTTCCGAACGCCGGACGACGCGCTTGGTCAGGAAATTCAAATGGTTATATTGATGTCGAAATAATTTTGCCCGCTTCCGCAGGCGGTCAAAACGTGCAGTTTCGCTGGAACGCGAGTGCCGACACATCGGTTGCATACGTCGGAACTTATCTGGACGACATAAAAGTTACCAGCGATTATTCCTGCGCGATTGTCGGCAGCGTCAAAAAGGCACGCGCCGATTTTGACGGCGACGGCAAAACCGACGTTTCAGTCTTTCGCCCGTCAAACGGTAACTGGTATTTAGATCAAAGTTCTAGTGGTTTTACGGCTTTAAATTGGGGTGCTTCAGCCGACAAACTCATTCCCGGCGATTTTAACGGCGATGGTAAAACCGACACCGCCGTTTTTCGTCCGAATTATGCGAAAAACACGGCAAATTTCTACATTTTATACAGCGGCAGTTTAACATTTACGTCAATCGTTTTTGGATATGCCGATGATATTCCGGTTGTCGGCGATTACGACGGCGACGGGAAAACCGACATCGCCGTTTTTCGTCTGTCAAACGGTTATTGGTATATTCTGCAAAGTTCGGGCGGATTTACAGCGAAGCAGTTCGGAATTTCAACGGATATTCCCGTCGCGGGCGATTACGACGGCGACGGCAAAACTGATCTTGCTGTTTTTCGCGGCGGAACTTGGTTTATCAATCAATCGAGTGTCGGATTTGCAGCCGTTTCATTTGGTTTAGCCGACGACAAACTCGTTCCGGCGGATTACGACGGCGACGGCAAAGACGACGTGGCGGTTTATCGTCCGTCAAACGGAAATTGGTATATTCTCGGAAGCAGTTCCGGTTTCACGGGCGCACAGTTCGGCGTTGCAGCCGACGTTCCAGTTCCCGGCGATTACGATGGCGATGGCAAAACCGACATCGCTGTTTTTCGCAATGGAACTTGGTTTATAAACCGTTCAACTGCCGGATTTTTCGCCACAAACTTCGGAACAGCTTCAGACTTGCCGATTCCAAAACAATATCTTCCCTAAAAAGTTATTACAGACCGGAGCGTAAGTAGCTCGCTTGCGCTCCGGCTTTACATAGGTTTCGCCAAGCGCATTTAGTTTTGCTAGAATTTCTATTTGCGCTAAATGAATCAATCACCGAAAAACTCAAATCTCTCGCCGCACATCGCGCTTTTAGCCGTTCAACTGATGTTCGGCTGTGCGCCCGTTTTGGGAAAAGCCGCGCTGCAAACTTTTCCGAGTTATTCAATTGTCGGATTTAGAGTCGGCGGCGCGGCTTTGGCATTTTATTTTTTGCAGAGATTTCGCGGCGGTCTAAAACTCAATAAGAAAATTCACTATTTGTATTTTGCAGTCTTCAGTTTTTTCGGAGTAATTTTTAATCAACTTTTATTTTTCAAAGGTCTTTCTTTGACAACCGCGACTAATACTTCCCTTTTAGCCGTAATGATTCCAGTTTTCGCCTTTGCCGTTAGTGCGTTGATCGGCAACGACAAACTCACTTGGCGCAAAATTATGGGAATAATTATCGCGGCTTGCGGCGTGATTTATCTGATAAATCCGCTAAAAGCGAGTTTTTCGTCAGAAACGACGCAAGGCGATTTTCTGATAATTCTCAATAGCTTGTCTTATGCAATTTACGTTGCCACATCCAAAAAACTTATATCGCATTACGGCGCACTCAAATCTATCGCGTGGGTTTTTATCTTCGCATTTTTTATCAACGTGCCGATTGGTTTGTATTTTCTGCAATCGGTCAATTTGTCGGAAGTTACAATTTGGGCGTGGCTGGCAGTCGGCGCAATCGTGCTTTTCCCGACGATTTTGGCGTATTACTGGAATACTTGGGCGTTGGCGCGTGTTGAACCTTCGATTGTCGCCGTTTATATTTACTTGCAGCCGCTGATCGGAACTCTGCTGGCAATTTTTATTCTCGGCGAAGAATGGAAACCGCGCATATTTTTAGCGATGGCGATGATTTTTACGGGAGTTTATTTTGTAACGCGCAAGAGAAAACTAAACGTAGCGGAAATTGATTTTTCGGCTAGTTAAAGGCAAAAGAATAAGAATCGGCTTATATTTTATCCTTTTGCCTTTATCCTTTCACCTTTATAATTTAACCTGTCGCGCGACGTTGACCGCTTCGAGATGTCGCAAATCCGACAAAACGCTTTCATCCAAAGGCGAATCAATTTCGATAACGGCTAAGGCTTCGCCGCCTTTAGCTTCTCTGCCAAGATAAAAACGGCTGATGTTGACTTTTGCTTCGCCCAAAAGTGTGCCGATTTTACCGATTACGCCCGGAACGTCTTTGTTTCTTGTAATTAGCATAAAGCCTGTCGGAACGGCTTCGATGCTGAAATTTCCGATTTCGGTAATGCGACCTTCGCCATTGGCAAAAACTAAACCGGATGCGGTTTGTTCGGCATCGGCTGTCGAAACTTTTGTGCGAATGTCGTAATTGACATTTTTGCGCGTCTGCGTATAACTCGTCGTGATATTTATGCCCCGTTCTTCAGCGATGTGCAGAGCGTTAACGACGTTGACACGCGCCGAAACATCGCGCAGTAATCCGGCTAAAAAAGCACGGGTTACGGGAGCGGCATCTTTTTCGGCGAGTTCGCTCGCATATTCTAATTTAACTTCTTTGATCGGATTTTCGTTCATAATCTGCGCTTGAAAACGTCCGAGTTTTTCCGCCAAATTGATAAACGGCTGAAACGCTTCGAGTTCCTTCGCTGCCATCGAAGGCGCGTTGACGGCGTTTCTGAGTTCGCCCGAAAGCAAAAAATCGCGCATTTGTTCGGCAACGGTCAACGCCACTCCTTCCTGTGCTTCGGTAGTTGACGCGCCGAGATGCGGAGTTGTGATGATTTTGTCGTTTTTTAGCAGCGGTGAATTTTCGTCCAACGGTTCTGATGCAAAAACATCCATCGCCGCCGCCGCAACCGTACCATTTTCAATCGCTTCGAGCAGAGCCGTTTCGTCAACTAACCCGCCGCGGGCGCAATTTACCAGACGAACACCTTTTTTCATTTTCGCAAACGCATCGCGCCCGATGATGTTGCGCGTTTCGTCCGTAACCGGCGTGTGAATCGTCAGAAAATCAGCTTTTTGCAAAACCTCGTCCAAAGTTCCGACTTCGATGCCCAAATCCTTCGCCTGTTCGTTTGAAACAAACGGATCAAACGCCAAAATTTTCATTCCGAAACCTTTGGCAATGTTCGCCACGTGCTTCCCGATTCTGCCTAAACCGATTACGCCCAAAGTTTTACCGTTTAATTCCACGCCGACAAAACTTTTTTTATCCCAAATTCCTGCTTGCAATTTGGCGTGCGCCTGCGGAACATTCCGCGCCATCGAAACGAGCAGCGCAATCGTATGTTCAGCAGTTGTAATCGTATTGCCGTCTGGCGCATTCATTACAACGATTCCGCGTTCCGTCGCCGCTTTCACATCAATATTATCAACGCCGACACCGGCGCGTCCGATGACGCGCAGCTTTTCGGATTTATCCATCAAATCGGCGGTAATTTTTGTCGCGCTTCTGACAATCACGCCGTCGGCATCTTTCATTTTTGCCGCTAAAGCATCGAAATCGAGTTTAGTTTCTTTTTCGACAGTAAATCCGGCATCACGAAGCGGCGCGAGTTTTTCTTCATTTACATCGTCCGCGATAAATACTTTTATATTGTTCATATTTTTGTCGGTTGTCGGTTGTCAGTTGTCGGTTGTCGGTGGTAAAACTTATTTGACTTGACGATTTTTAGTAAAATCTTAGCATTAAGAGAAATGAATCGAAAGTTTGCCGAACAGTAAACGAAAAATTAACTGGCAACCGCATTTATGGAAATTTTTGTTCATCGCAGCAATGCCGACTCAATCGAAGAAGGTTTTCCGCTTGAAGATTTACCAAAATTGCTGGCGGATGAAAAAAATGTCGTTTGGCTGGACATTGACGCGAAGACACCTGACAGTATTAAAACGGCGCAGGATATTTTACTCAATGTTTTTAAGTTTCATTATTTGACGGTTGAAGACTGCATCGAAACGCGCAATCAGCCGAAGGTCGAATCGTTTCCGAATTATCTTTATTTCATCGTTCACGGCGTAAAAAACGAAACGAATTCGGCAAATTTCGTCACCAAAGAACTTGACGGTTATCTCGGCAAAAATTTCGTCGTAACTTTCCACAACGAAAATTTTACGAGCATTGATAACGTAAAACGTCAGATTCGCGCCACTCCTTTTGCCTGCGAACGCGGCGCGGCTTATCTTCTTCATCAAATTCTCGACCAACTTGTTGACCTTTATATGCCGGTGGTTGATGATTTCGACGTTGCCATTAATGAACTCGAAGACCGCGTTTTTCTGATGAAACAAGGCAGCACCTTGCTTTTAGAAGAAATTATGGATTTGCGGCGCAGCGTGGTTCGGCTCAAACGAATAACTTCACGTCAGTTGGATGTTTTGTACCGACTTTCACACGGCGAATTTCAGCAGATTGACGAGCATATTCTGCCGTTTTACCGCGACGTTCACGACCACCTTTTGCGGATTTCCGATTTGTCGGAAAATTACCGCGATTTGGTCAGCAGTCTTTTTGATATTCATTTTGCGGTTACGGCGAACAAAACCAACGAAGTGATGAAGCTTCTGGCAGTTTTTTCGTCAATTATGCTGCCTTTGTCGGTGATTGCCGGAATTTACGGAATGAACACGCCGCTGCCGGATTCAAATAATCCGAACAGTTTTTGGCACATCGTCGCCGCGATGATTTTATTCGCTTCAACACTTTTAATTTATTTCTGGCGCAAAGGCTGGATTTTTGAAGGCGATGATAAAGCTAAAAACTAATATATATCGCATACATTAGTTCAAGATAAGCAACTTTCCAGTAATTATTTTGATTTTATTGAGGTTTTAGAGTATATTTCCATTGAAAATACTATTATCAATGAATGAGGATGAAATATGGCAGAAAAGAAAAGACAGATTAGAAGCGATAAACAGGTAGGCAATTTGGAAAAAGATTTAGGACTTCCGCCCGGAACAGTTAGAAACAAAGACGGACGAGATACGAGAAGTGATAAATTAGTGGGAACTATCCGCAAAGAACAGGAAAAGGATCAAAAATAATGGAAGACAAAGAACTTAAAAAACGGCTTAAAAAAATCCCGGATATGGATAAAAACGGTGATCCGATTTATAAAATTGATACGAGCAAAAAAAACGAATCTAAAAAGCGCGATAAAAACTCTCTCAGGTTTTTTTAGTTAAACAATTTTAGCTTTGCTTGAGGCAAAATTATGAAAACTGCAAATCTTACTGTTATTTTCTCTTTTCTTTTGATGCTCGTTTTCGTGTCGGCTTCTCAAGCTCAAGCTAATCCTTATCCGAATGAACTGAAAGGCTATGAATTTTTCGGGAATGGAAAATTCAAAAATTTGAAAGTCGGAGTTTCGACTAAGGCAGATGTAAAAAAGGTTTTGGGCGATACTTGTGAATCCGTCTGCGATTATGATGAAAATTGGACGGTTAGTTTTAGTTTTTTTGATAACAACTGGATAAAAACAAACACCGATCCGAAAGGCATTAAAACGGTTAAATATCTTGACGAGAGGTATTTAGGGAAACTCCGAAAAGTAGAACTTCGTCCGAAAAAGCAAATTTCCTTCGCAGATATTTCCTTCCCGAACGAGTTCAGCAAATTGTCCAGAAGTGAAGTTACCAAAAAAAATCAAGAAAACATCAGTAAAATAGTAACGTATAAACTTTTTCAAGACTCACACGGTTTAACTTACGAACTTTTTGGCGCAAAAGATGTTGACAATACAAAAAACAGGGAAAAAACCTTTTACAACAAAGGAGATTTATACTCCATTATCTACAATCTTTCCAAAGAACAAGAAAAGGAAATGTTTCTCCTGCCAAAAAGCAAATAGACAAAATTCTTAAAAAAGTGAAATTTTAACGGCATACAGCAAAGCCAAGCTCGCGCCGCCGTAGATTCCCGCCAACAAATCATCGGCACAAACGCCGATTCCCGCTGGAAGATTTTGCAGCGAATCAATCGGATACGGCTTCCAAATATCGAACAATCTGAACAATAAAAATCCCGAAACGACGTAATACCAATGAACGTCGAACGGCATAAACATAAAAACCAAAAGCTGTCCCATCACCTCGTCAACGACAACTTTTTGCGGGTCTTTGTTTTGAAAAAGCCGCACCGCTCTGCCCGAAGCCCAAATGCCGATCAGACAAAAGGCGAGGAAAATGATGATATTGATCGCGTGAATCCACGCTGTAACTTGCTCTGCTTCCCAATCTTTTTGCAAAAGAAAACTTCCGAGATGCGCTTCGGCAAGCCAAAACAAAAGATAAATAGCCACGCCGACAAGCGAACCCCAAGTTCCGGGCGCAAGCGGCAAATATCCGACACCGCAAGTGGTTAAAGCAAGCGCGAAATAATCGAGGACTCCTTTATTTGCGACAGCTTCGCCTTTTAATTCCTGCGTTTCAATCTTGGCAGAAACTTCCGCAATTTCATCATAGTTAGACATTTTTACTTTTTTTCTTTCGGAAACTATTACGGCTTCAAACAAAATTGATGCTAAAATGTTTCCCTTTATAACGTATTTTGATTTTGATTGTTTGAAAAAATAATGCGGTAAAACCGCAAGCAAAGGTTATATCACAATTTCTTTACGATCAGCAGCATTTTACCGATTATCTTTTATGAATATTACAAAAATTCTTTTCGTTATTTTTATACTTTTACTGATAGCCGTCGTCGGTTCGTCGTTTTGGATTTACAGTTCACTGAACAAACCGCATCAGCACGACAAAACCAATAAATATATCGTCATTCCAAAAGGTTCAACGCCCAATGAAATCATCGGCAAACTCAACGCCGAAGGTATTTTAGACGGAGAACTTCCGACTTTGATTTATCTGCGGACTTTCGGCGACTCGGGCAAATTACAGGCAGGCGAATATCAGTTTAATTCGCCGATTACGCCAATGCAGGTCTTAAAAGAATTGGAAACCGGTGAAGAGCGAATGACCAAGATCACGATTCCCGAAGGTTTTACGCGCTTCGACATTGCCAAACGCATCGCCGAAAAATTCCCAACCAATCCGCCGACGGACGAAAAGGCGATTCTCGCTTTGATGGATGATGTAAGTTTGATAAAGGATTTTGATCCGACGGCGAAAAATCTCGAAGGTTATATGTATCCAAGCACTTACAGCTTTTCGCGCGATACCAAACCGCCGGAAGTTATCAAAAAAATGGTCGAGCAGTTTTTCAAAGAATGGAAACCCGAATACACGGAACGTGCCAAACAACTCGGACGCACACCGCACGAAATCGTGACGATTGCATCTTTAATCGAAACAGAATCCGGCGTTGAATCGGAACGCCCGATTGTCGCGTCCGTAATTTACAATCGAATTGCCAAAAACATTCCGCTCGGCATTGACCAAACGGCGGTTTACATCGCCAAAATGCAAAATCGCTGGGACGGCGTAATCAACAAAAGCGATCTGGAAGTTGACTCGCCCTATAACACGCGTCGTTTCGGCGGAATTCCACCCGGACCGATTTCGTCGGTCAGCGAAAGCGCGATTAACGCCGCGCTGAATCCCGCCAAAACCGATTATATTTTCTACGTCCGCAACGTCCAAAAAAACGACGGTTCGCACAATTTCTACGCTTCTGCCGCCGATTTTGAACGCGGAAAAGCCGAATATCAAAAATGGCTCGAACAACAGCGACAGCAACAAAAAGAGGAGCAAGGAAATAATTGACGTAACTACAAATTGTAACTACAATGAGGTTTGAATGGGACGAAAACAAGCGTTCAATAAACCTGAAAAATCACGGCATTGATTTTGCCGATGTTTGGCAAATGTTTGAAAACGAAACTCACACGATAATTGACGACCGTTTTGATTATGAAGTAACCCGCTTTTTTACACTGGGTTTAATAAATGGTCGAGTGTTTGCGGTCGCACACACTGAAAACGACGAAATTATCCGAATTATTTCGGCAAGAAAGGTAGACAAAGATGACGAAGCAAAATACTTTAAAAAAATCCGAAACTGATTGGGAAAGAATTGACGCAATGACCGATGAAGATATTGATTATTCGGACATTCCAAAAATTACGGAGGAAATGTGGGCGAAAGGCGTTTGGCGAAAAGGCTTGAAATCAACTCCAAACAAATTACAATTGACTTTGCGGATTGACCAAGACGTGATCGAGTTTTTCAAATCGCAAGGTCGCGGCTACCAAACAAAAATCAATCAACTTCTGCGGGCGTATATGGAGGCGCACGACAATAAGTAGTTTCGCGGAACTTTTTTAATTTTTCTGTGTCTAAGAAGTTATGAAAGCTCATTATTACATTTCAAAGAGAGAGAGAACAGCACTTCTACTTTTTACTTTTGCAATCGTAATTTTTATTTTATCAGGTTTTATTACTGAGGGAAATGTCAGATACAATTCTTCCGTTGCTGAAATTTGGCGAAATATAGAATACCAAAACTCTGTCTATCCTTGTCCTTCATTTTCTTCAAACTATGTTAATTATACAATCCCCGATTTTCATCTTTTAATTGTATTCATTTTCGCATCATTATTGAAAACCAAAAGATTTTTGCTTCCCTTTTTATTAACAATCATTTATGCCGCTTCTTTGATTTACAGTATTCCAGCCAGATTCGATGCAAGAAGATTGGGAGGCGAAGAGTTTTCGCCTTATGTTAATGTCTTTAATAAACTTTATTTTGAGGCAAATTATTTTGATTATACAGCTACTTTTTTCATTTTAATTCTTCTTTTTTGGCAACTTTCAATTCTTTTCCGCATATTTAACAAAATACGACAAAATAAAATTGGTTTTCAGTAAATTTCTTCAAGCGACAACTTTACTTCATTGCCTTTGCCGCAAAATCAAGATAAAACAATAGACGATGCTTGTTTTGCTACATTTGTTCGCGCTGTTTTTGCTGGTTTTGCTCGGCTTTTATGTGTTCGTGGCAAATCCGCGTAATCGCGCACATCAGACTTTTGCCGCTTTTATTGCGTTTCTCGCGCTTTGGACGGTAAAGGATTTGATTTTCTGGAATTTTCACGATGCAAACGCGAATTCGGGTTGGTGGGCTTCGGCGAGTTTTATAATTGCGCTTTTGATGCAGTGCGCGTTAGCGGTTTTCGCGTGGGTTTTTCCTGAAAATTCACGCACGCCGCGCAAAAAAGCGGCGGTTTTGTTTGCGCCGGGTTTGGTTTTGATTCCCGCCGCGCTGTTCGGTCTTTTGTGGCGCAAGGTCGGGTTTCAAAACGGCAGTTTCGTCATTGATCTCGCGCCGCTGGCTTATGTTTTTGTCGTTTATGTTTATTTCGTTTTCGGCTTCGGCGCGTTTGTTTTGTTTCGCAAATATCAAAAATATCGCGGAACGCAGAAAGGTCAGCAAGTCGGCGCGATTCTTTGGGCGGTTGTTGTTACGGGTATTTTGAAAACGCTGGCGAATATCGCTCTGCCGTTTTTCGGGAATTACGAACTGCTTCCATACAGCACAATTTTTGTGCTTCCGGGCGTTTTGATTTATGCGTATGCGATCTCAAACTTTAAACTTTTTTCGCTGCAAACCGCGCTTGACCAATTTCGGCTTTTCCCGATTGCTTATAAAATTGCATTAAGTATTGCATCTGTTGCGATTGTCAGCTTTATTATTTTTCAAATTCCGATTGTTTGGTGGGCGTTTGCTAACGGAAATAATTTTGAAGCGTGGCGCAAATATCTTGTTTTCAGCATAATTTCCGCGCTCGTGCCGAATCTTTTGCTTGTTTTAATTATTGTCAGAATCTTTTCGCGCCCATTGCAAAGAATAACTTTGGCGGCGGTTCAGGTTACGGAAGGCGAGTACGGAACGGAAGTTGATTTGCGAAAAAGCAACGACGAGATCGGACTCCTTGCTGAATCTTTCAATGAAATGAGCCGCAAAATGGCTTCGGACATCGAGCAGTTGCGGCAATTAAACGAACAACTTATCCGCACGGAAAAACTCGCCGCGATGGGAACTTTGTCCGCCGGAGTCGCGCACGAAGTCAACAATCCGCTGGCTTCAATTTCGTCATTGATTCAAATGATGAACGCAAAACAAAATGTTGACGACGACACGCGGGAAAAGTTAAAACTGATTTCCGCGCAAATAACACGCATTACACAAGTTACCAAAGATATGATGGATTTCGCGCGGGTGCGTCCGGCGGCGAAAAGTCTGGTTGATGTCAATGAAATTATAAATTCGAGTTTGCGTCTGGCAAGTTTTGATAAGTCGTTTCAAAAGTTAAACTTAAAAAAAGATTTGGCGGAAAATCTGCCGCCGGTTTTCGCCGATACAGACCAATTACAGCAGGTTTTTCTCAATCTTTTTCTTAACGCCCGCGATGCAATGCCCGAAGGCGGCGAACTTTTCATTGAAACTTCGCAAAATTCCAATGAAATAAACATCAAAATTTCCGACAACGGTTTCGGCATCAGTGAAAACAATCTGAAAAAGATTTTCGATCCGTTTTTTACTACCAAACAAACCGGCAAAGGCACTGGTTTGGGTTTGGCAGTTTGCTACGGAATAATCACGGCGCACAACGGAAAAATCGAAGTTTCGCCGAACAACGGAAAAGGGACGCTTTTTACGATTCATTTATCTCTTGATCAAAACAGTCTGCGGTAGCGGATAGTCTACATTTGTCAGTCAGATGTTTCAATATCAGAATCAACCGCCCGCTACTACAGACGGTTCTGACTTGCTGAATCGTCTTGACAGATTCGCCGTTTCATTGCACTTTATAAATACACTTCTTTTAATTCTGTCAGAGGAAATCAAATGAAAAAAAATCTTTTAAGTTTTCTTGCGCTATTTCTCTTTGTTTGTTCGCATTACGGACAGGAGAAACCGACGGCGTTTATCAATGCTAAAATCATTCCGATTGTCGGACAGCCGATTGAGCAAGGCGTTTTGATTGTGCAGAACGGCAAAATAACGGCGGTCGGCGATGCGCGAACGGTTCGTTTATCTTCCGATGTCGTGCAGATTGATGTCAGCGGCAAAGTAATTATGCCGGGTTTGGTTGATTCGCACAGTCATATCGGCGAACCGGCAGGCGCGGACGGTTCTGCGCCGATTCAGCCGGATATTCGCATTTTGGATTCGGTAAATCCACGCGCTTCGAGCATTCAACGCGCTCAAGCCGGCGGAATTACGACTGCTAACATTATGCCCGGTTCAGGTCATCTCGACAGCGGACAAACTTTGTATTTGAAATTGCGCGACGATGCGAACACGATTGATGATTTGCTGATTTACGATAAAGACGGCAAATATATGGGCGGAATCAAATTTGCCAACGGCACGAATCCGATGCGCGGAAGCGGCGGTTTTCCGGGAACGCGGGCAAAATCCGCCGCGCTGGTGCGCGAACAATTTATCAAAGCGCGTGAATATCGGGAAAAAGTTCAGAAAGCCGGAAAAGATCAATCGAAATTGCCGCCGCGCGATTTGGCGATGGAAACACTTGGCGAAGTGCTTGACGGAAAAAGAGTTGTGCATTTTCACACGCATCGCCACGACGACATTATGACCGCGCTTCGTCTGCAAAAAGAATTCGGTTTTCGACTGGTTTTGCACCACGTTTCCGAAGGCTGGAAGGTCGCCGATGAAATTGCCAAAGCCAATGTTCCGGCTTCGGTGATTATGATTGATTCGCCCGGCGGAAAGCTCGAAGCCGTTGACGTGAGATATGAAACCGCCGCGATTTTGGACAAAGCGGGCGTTTTAGTCGGCTTTCACACCGACGATTATATCACCGATTCGCGTCTTTTTATGCGCTCCGCCGCGCTCGCCGTTCGTGCCGGAATGCCGCGAGATAAGGCTTTGTACGGTTTGACTATGGCAAACGCTCGGATTCTCGATTTGGACAAACGAATCGGTTCGCTCGAAGTTGGCAAGGATGCCGATTTTATTATGTTAAGCGGCGATCCGTTGAGCGTTTACACGCACGTTTTGCAAACTTACGTCGAAGGCAAAAAGGTTTTTGACCGAACTGACCCGAAAGATTATTTAATCGCTGTCGGCGGCGCGGGCGCGACCAACGATAAATTGATTCACATCAGTTGTTTCGATGACGATTTCGGAGGAAAAGAATAATGGAAAATGGAAAATGGAAAATGGAAAATGGAAAATTGAGAATCTTGATTTGTTCTTTTTGTTCTCTACTTTTGTTCGTTTCTATAAATGTAGTCGTTCGAGCGCAAATCGCCGTCAAAGGCGAAACGGTTTGGACGATGGCGGGCGAACCGATTACGAACGGCGTGGTGTTAATAAAAGACGGAAAAATCGAAGCCGTTGGCGCGGCTTCAAACATCACAATTCCACCAAACTATAAAATTATTTCCGCCAAAGTGGTTACGCCCGGTTTGATTGACGCGCACAGTGTAATCGGTTTGGCGGGATATCTGAATCAGCCGCAAGATCAGATGCAGATTGAAAATTCTTCTTCGATGCAGCCGGAGCTTCGCGCGATTGACGCTTATAACGCGGAGGAAAAACTGATCGAATGGGTTCGTTCATTTGGCGTAACGACGATTCACACCGGACACGCGCCCGGAGCGTTGATTTCCGGTCAGACGATGATCGCCAAAACCTTCGGCAAAGAAGTCGAAGATGTAACGATTATTCCGACGGCGATGATTGCCGCGACTCTGGGCGAAAGTGCATTGGAAAGCGGCGGAAAATCGCCCGGCACGCGCGCCAAACAAGTTTCGATGCTTCGCGCCGCGCTGATTAAAGCGCAGGAAAGTGTCCGCGCGGCTAACGATAAACAAAAAAATCAAAACACAAAAAATTCGGGCGGCAACAAAAACAGTCCCGCAAATCTCAACGACAGTAATCCGGGCGCGGAAAATCCTAATTCGGTGCTGAAAAATCCGCCGACTCCGGCTTATCAATCAAGTCCCGGACAGCAAAATCAAAATGAACCGAATCCTTCGTCCGATTTGCGTTCCGATATGATGCAGAAAGTCATTCGCCGCGAAATTCCGCTGCTGATTACGGCGCAGCGCGCTCAAGATATAATGAACGCGCTCAGGCTCGCCAAAGAATTCAATATCAAAATCGTTTTGGACGGCGCGGCTGAATCTTATATGATTCTTGACCAAATCAAGGCTTCGGGTTTTCCTGTAATTATTCACCCGACGATGTTTCGCGCCGGCGGCGAAACGGAAAATCTGAGTATGGAAACGGCTTCAAAATTAAAAGCCGCCGGAATTCCGTTCGCGCTGCAAAGCGGTTTGGAAAACTACGTGCCGAAAACCCGCGTTGTTTTATATGAAGCGGCAATCGCGGCGGCAAACGGACTTTCCAGACGCGACGCGCTGGCGACGATTACGATTGACGCGGCGAAAATTATCGGTTTGGACAAACGCATCGGCTCGCTCGAAAAAAATAAAGATGCCGATATTGCGATGTATGACGGCGATCCGTTTGAATATACGACGCACTGCGTCGGCACGATTATCAACGGCAAAGTTGTTAGTGAAATAGTTCGATAAAAAAACTCTGCTCAAACCGAATTTGTTCTAAAATCTATACGGAAAGTAAATTTTAATTGAAAATTGTCTATTTTTAATTTTTCAGAAGCGATAACTTTAGTTTAGAATTACTTTCGGTTTGAGCAAGAATTTTTATGGATGAAAAAACGCCAAGACGCGATCCTTACCGTTTGATTGGTGAGATTTTTAATGAGCGTTACACGATTGACGAATTTATCGTCTTAGGCAGTTTCGGCGCGGTTTATCGCGCCACCGATCAAAAACTCGGCAGAATAGTCGCTGTTAAAATCCTCAAACCCGATCTAAAAGAAGAGGTTGCCGAAGAAGCCCGCGAGCTTTTCCGGCGCGAAGCGCAGGCGGCAGGCGCGTTGAATCATTCGCATATTGTCGCCGTTACCGATGTCGGCGAAGATTTCGGCATCGCATATTTGGTAATGGAATGGCTCGAAGGTCGCACGCTCGAACAGGAATTGCGGCAATATCGGCAAATTTCACTTTCCGACACAAAAACTATTCTCGAACAAATTACGGGTGCTTTAACGCTCGCTCACGAACAAAACATTGTTCACCGCGACATCAAACCTTCAAATATTCATCTTGGAAAACCCGGCGAAATTTTTGTCAAGGTTTTGGATTTTGGCATTGCTAAAGTAACGACTTCGGCGGCAAACGCCGTCGCCAGCCGCATCGCCGGAACTTTCGCGTATATGCCGCCCGAACAGATCGAAGGCAAAATTATTGACGCGCGAACCGACATTTACGCGCTCGGCATTTTGCTTTTTCAAATGCTCAGCGGCAAACTTCCGTTTGAAAAAAAGTCGGAAGATTATTTAATCAGACAGCAATTAACGGCAAAACCGCCGCGCCTGACTGAATTTAATCCTGAAATAAGTTCAGCAATTGCCGATGTTATTGATCGTGCGCTGGCGAAAAATCCCGATGAAAGACAGCAATCAGTCATCGAACTTTGCGACTCTTTTGTTGAAGCATTTGAAAAGGAAAATTCGGTGGAAGATTTGTCCGGCGAAGTCTTTCCAAATGAAGAAATTATTTTGGAGGAAGACGAAAAAACTAATTCTCATCAGGAAGAATTAGTTGAAATTGTTGAAGATGCCAAACCAACATCAGAATTGTCAAATCAACCTTCGGCAGATTTTGAATCGAATTTGTCAGATTCGCCCGACAATCTGGAAATCAAAGCTGCGGACAGAAAAGCCGACGACATTTTATCGAAAAACGCAGTTCCGATTGTGGAAAACCTGAGTTCTGCTCAGTATGATTTTCAGCCTCCAACAATTTGGAATTCGATAAACAAATATAAAATTCCGATATTCGGCGGTTTGTTCGTTCTTCTAATTTTAGTGGGTTGGTTTGCCGTTTCGTCCTATTCAAATTATCAATTCGGCAATTTAGCGGAACATTTGCGGCAGGGCGCAGATTATCTCGAACAAAAGCAATATGACCAGGCTTTGAGTGAATTTGACCGCGCCGTAAATGCAGATTCTAATTCGGCTGAAGCCTACAAAGGACGCGGCGACGCTTATCATTTCACGGGCGAAAATGAAAAAGCCATCGCCGATTATACCGAAGCGATAAGTTTGGGATTAAACAGCGCGGAAATTTATCGCCGTCGCGGTTTAGACCAAAAATCCGTGCTGAATTTCGACAAAGCGATTGCCGATTACACTGATGCGATAAAATTGGACACAAACGCCGGAGAATCTTACGCCGGACGCTGCCAAACTTATCTTGACAACCGACAGTTCGATTTGGCTTTGACCGACTGCAACAAAGCTCTCGAATTAAATTCCGACGACGCAAATGCTTACGTTAGTCGCGGGAATATTTATCTTTCAAAAAATGAAAATGATCTCGCCATCATTGATTTTAATAAATCTTTGAGTCTGCAAAAAGACACCGCCGCCGCGCATTTAGGTCGCGGAAACGCTTATTATAACAAGAAAAATTACGGCAATGCTCTTGATGATTTTTCCGAAACGATTCGGCTCGATTCGCAAAATCCCTCCGCTTACGGTTTGCGTGGTTTAATTTATCAAAAAACAAACCGCGACGACAAAGCGATTGCGGATTTTAACGAAGCGATTCGCATAAACCCCGAATTTTCACTACTTTACGCCAGTCGCGGCAAATCTTTTTTGCATCAGAAAAAATACGACGAAGCGATTGACGATTATACAAACGCTGTCAAATTTAACAACAGCGGCAACGCGGCTGATTTTTATTTTGAACGCGGCATCGCTTATTTCAAAAAAGACGAACTCGAAAAAGCCGTCAGCGATTTTACGGAAGTTATAAATCTCGACCCGAAAAGTTTCGGCGCATATCAAAATCGCGGCACGGCTTATACAAAACAGGGCAAAAAAGATTTAGCCGAAGCGGATTTCAAAAAAGAACGCGAACTCAAACGCCTGAATTAAACTTTTTAAAACACGCCAAAAAACTCACTAATCTGAACCCGATAATGTGGAACGCAGCAGCGGAAACTGTGGCTGGCAACGGTCAATCTTTATATCTGTCTGTGATAAATTCTTAAAAACTCAGCGATTTGGAAAAATTTACAATTTGAATCCAATCGAACGGAGAACTTTCCGACGAGCAATATGAAATGGGCAATTTGCAAAACGGTTTCAAAAAAGATTTTGTATTGAACGGAAAAACATTTACGCTCAAAGTAGTCAACGAAAATTCGACTGAGGAAAATATCTCGGACGGTACGAAATTGATGCTCACGTCCGGCAATGTCGAACAAATCGTCTATCCGACAGCGGGCGAAAGAGTCGGCGAATTCTGGTATTTACTTTGGGCAGGCGATCTCGACGGCGACGGAAAACTTGATTTTTACGCCGATGTCAGCGACCACTACAACTCTTCAATGCCGACACTTTTTCTGTCTTCGGAAGCGAAAAAGGGAAAACTCGTCAAAGATGTCGCGGGAATCAGAACTGTCGGTTGTTAAAAAATTCTGTTGTGTTGATTTTAGTCAGGCGAAAATGAAACAATTGTTTTCACAATGACGAAAGATAATTCGCCTGACATTTCTAAAATCGAACGCGCCTACGAATATTGCGAAACGGTTACAAAATTACACGCTAAAAGTTTTTATTTTGCCGCTAAATTTCTCCCGAAACACAAACGAAAAGCCGTCTATCCGATTTATGCTTTTTGTCGTCACGTTGATGATGAAATTGACGAGATTGGTGATGAGGATAATGCAAAAGCCGTCGAAACCGTCGAAATTTGGAAATCTAATTTGCAGAATCTCTACGAAAATAAAGACCAAGAACCAAAAAGCGAAGACCAAAAAACCGTTTTTCTCGCTTGGAGCGATTTGCTGAAAAATTATAAAATCCCGCAAAATTTACCGATTGAACTTATCGAAGGCGTTTTGATGGACACGCATATCAAACGCTATGAAACCTTTGAAAAACTTTATGTCTATTGTTACCGCGTCGCTTCGACCGTAGGGTTGATGTCGTCCGAGATTTTGGGTTATTCGGACAAAATCGCTCTCGAATTTGCCGAAAAATTGGGAATCGCAATGCAGTTGACAAACATTTTGCGCGATGTCAAAGAAGATGCCGAGCGTGGGAGAATTTATCTGCCGTTGGAGGATTTACGAAGATTTAATGTGTCGGAACAGCAGATTTTAGAAGGCGAATTTGACGATAATTTCCTCAAAATGATGCAGTTTCAAATTGAACGGGCGCGGGAATTTTACCGTGAAGGCGAAAAAGGAATTCCGCTATTAGAGAAAGATTCGCGCTTGACGGTTTTGCTGGCTTCGCGGATTTACGGGCGGATTTTGGATGAGATTGAAAAACTCGATTATAATGTATTTCTCAGACGCGCTTTTATCGGAAAGTTCCGAAAAATTCTAGCAATTCCGAAAATTTTTTATGCTTCAAAACGAATTGAAAAGTAATTTAAAGTTCTTTATTTTAATGTGGTTTGTCGGGTTTTTGTTTTTTATTTCGCCTATTTCGGCACAGAAAAATCAGAGCGTCTGGAAATGGAAAATCAAAACTCCCGCGAACGCTTCGATTGTGAAAATCGGCGAAGGTTTGGCGATTTACAGTTATTCGCCGAATTCTAAAGCGGAAGATTCGATAATCGCGGCGTTTGATGTGGAAACGGGAAAGGAAAAGTGGAAATTTGCGGCGAAAGGTTCGGTTTTTTACGGCGAAATGGCGGACGGAATTCTTTATTTTGACGTTGCCGAAACGATTTTTGCTTTGGACGCGCAAAGCGGGAAAGTGTTATGGAAATATGATTTCGGCAATTTTGTCGGCGCGTCCGTTTCGGAAATAAAAATTAAAGACGGGAATTTTTATGCGTTGGGCGACGAAATCGGTCTGTTGGCTTTCGATGCACGAACGGGAAAGAAAATCTGGAATTTTCGCGGCTGTTTTAATTTTTCAAATTTCAACTTTTACGCCAATGACAAAATAATGTTTCCCAACGAAACGGTAGTCGGTGCGCCGTGCGATTCGGGCGTGATTTTTTATCTTAATCGGAAAAACGGCGAGTTAATTAACACGAAATCTTATCGAACAACCGAGATTTCTGATGTTTTGACGGACGAAAATAATTCTTATGTATTCGGAATCGTTAATGAATCGTTATTTTTTATTCAATCGTTTAACAACAAATCTTTTGAAGAAAATTGGTCTTATTTTCCGAAAATCAATTCGTCAAACGGCGAAGACCAATTGTTTTTAAATGCCGATAAATTATTTATCAGATTCGGCGCGGGCGGACTCGTCGCCGTTGATAAAAAAAAGGGCAAAGAAGTTTGGACGACAGACACCGAACATCAAAATCTCGTTATCGAGGATGAAGACGGCGTTTTGAGCAGAGTTTCAACTCAACTGAAACGGCTTGTAATTGACAAAAAAGCCATTTATGGCGTGGGCGACATCGGCGAAATCGCTTCTCTCGACGTTGCGAACGGAAAGACGAATTGGAAAATAACATTATCGAAATCCGCGCTCGGAAAACCGCAAATTTCGGGTAATCAGTTGATAACTTCCGACGAAGGTTTCGTTTATTCGATTGACCTTTTGACGGGGAAAACGAATTGGAAAATAAAGGCTTTTGCATCGTCGGAAATGGTCATAGATGAAAACGAAAATCTTTATTTTATCGCCAATTACAGAGATTTAGTCGGCGGCATAAATCTCAAACGCAAAGCGGCGGTTGGCAAACAAAAAACGATTGCGACGATTCCGCGAAGCAAAGAAGTTGAAAATCGAACCGAAAATATTCTTAAAATGAGCGAATCGCTCTTATTGGATTATCGGACTTCCGACATTGTCTCTGATGCTTCCAATGAAAAAGGTTTTTACACAAAAACAAACCCACGGCAAAAAAACGACGGCGGTTTATATCAGATAGATTTCAAGACTGGCGCGACAAAACAAATCACAAAAATTTCGGCAAGCTCTCTGACCGCGCCCGCCATCGAAAAAGGCACCGCTTTTTTCGGCGCAACGGACGCAGATTATCCAGCCGTTTATAACGGAGATGAAAGATTAAAAATTGACCTGAAAACGCCCGCGAAATTTTATGCTTTGGACACGGCGACGGGCGAAATTTTGTGGGAAAGAAAAACCGGTTCGGTTGTCAGAATTGCGCCGTTTATTTATAACAGAACAGTATATTTTGTGGAAGCAATCGGGCGTTTGTCGGCGATTGACGCGAAAAGCGGCGAATTAAAATGGACGCAGGCAGTTGCGACGACAACAGAAAAAGATTTGCTTACCGCCAACGAAATATTCCTGACATTTAGCGACGACAAAATTTTCGTTTCATCGCCGATGCCCGCGATTTTGGCGATTGATGCGAAAAACGGCGAATTTATTTGGACGAAAACCACCGATGCGGTTTTTAGTAATGCCGTCGCCGACAAAGATTACGTTTATTTCGGCACGGACGACGGAGATTTATTCGCGCTGAATAAAACCGACGGAACGACGCATTGGCACAGAACCGTTAATTCCGATGTTCGCAAGCTGAAAATTGCCGAAGATTTGATTTTAGCCGAAGGTTATTCGAGAATTACGGTGATTGACAAGGACGCGAAAGTCTTTTGGGAAAGAAATTTTCAATACTCGCAAATTCCCGTCTATCACAACGGCGAACTCGTCTATTTTACAAACGGGAGCGTCTATGATTTGCGTTCTGGTGAGCGAAAACAAATGAAAAAGGAGTTGGCGGATTTGGATTACAGCGAACTTTTGTTTATAAATGGTGATCTGGCGGTTTTTAAAGGCAATGAAAGTAAGATTTATGGTTACGATTTAAAAAACAAAAAGAGCCTTTGGGAAATCAATTTATAAAACGGCGGAAATAAGAATATCAGCGGGCAAAAAATAAAAAATTATGTTCAAATTAAACGATAAACTTCAAGGTGATTAAGGCGAAAAATGCCATGATTGATTATTTGAAAGTTGCGACGCTTGAGGAATTTAAGGAAGAAAGTGAAGAATCTGAGCCGGTGAATGAAGCAAAGTTTTTTCCAACCGTTATTTTTCTGGAATAAATGTCTTGTTAGAGCGCATTACAAAGCTGAACTAAAATTTAAATTCAAAAGAAGGAATTATTATGACTAAAAGAATTTTATTAGTTGGAATATGTATGTTTGCTTTAGTTTTCACCGCATTTTCGCAAAATTCGATGAAAAAAGACAAGATGGCGAAAGATGCGGCAATGACGAAAACGGTTACGGCGGAAGAAGTTTCAAAAACGGCTTTGAATGTCGGCGCGAAAATGCCTTCGTTCACTCTGTCCGATGCCAATGGCAAATCGGTTTCCAGCTCAGATTTGCTCAAACAAGGCAATCTCGTCGTCGTTTTTTATCGCGGTGCGTGGTGTCCGTATTGCAATCTTTATCTGAAAAAATTGCAGGATAATGTTTCGCAGATACAAGCGCAAGGGGCGAATATCGTAGCGATTTCGGTGGAAAATCCCGACACATCTTTGTCCGTCGCGCAGAAGAATAAAGTTAGTTTTGAAGTTTTGAGCGATCCGAAACTCGATACAGCGCGAAAATTCGGCATCGTTTATCAACTTTCGGCGGAAACAAACGAAAAATATAAGGGTTACGGAATTGATTTGGTCAAGCAAAACGGCACGAAAACGCCGGATTTACCGCTTTCGGCGACTTATATCGTCAATCAAAAGGGCGAAATCACTTACGCTTTTCTCGAACCTGATTACAAAAAACGCGCTGAACCAAGCGACATCATCGAAACGCTGTCGAAGATGAATGAAGCAAATAAGGCAATGACGGGAAAAGGAAAAAAGTCGAGTAAATAATTAGTTTTCGTTCAAACAACAATCAAAAGCGACGAATCTTAGTTTAACTTTGGAGATTTTTCGCTTTTTCTTTTTATGATACTCTGTTTTCATCTTTTCAAACTTAACCTGGAGCAAAAAATGAAAAAAACAACAGTGTTTTTCTTGGCGTTTATTTTATTGATTCTGCCGTTGAGCATTTCAGCGCAAAAAGCGACTCATCCTTCAATAAAACAGTTGCAATCGCCGCAAAATCCGCGTTTGGGTTTTGTCATACACGGTGGCGCGGGAGTGATTCGGCGCGGTGATTTGTCGCCGGAAAAGGAAAAAGAATATCGCGCCAAACTCGAAGAAGCGTTACTGGCGGGTTACAAAGCGTTGCAAGACGGCAAAACCTCGATGGATGCGGTGCAGACGGCGATTAATATTCTAGAAGATTCGCCGCTTTTTAACGCCGGAAAAGGCGCGGTTTTTACCGCCGACGGCAAAAACGAACTCGACGCTTCGATTATGGACGGAAAAACTTTGGGTGCAGGCGCGGTTGCCGGACTTCATCACGTTAAAAATCCGATCACGCTGGCGCGAGCCGTGATGGAAAAATCGCCGCACGTGATGATGGCGGGCGACGGCGCGGAAAAATTTGCCAAAGAACAAAATATCGAACTCGTTCCCGAAAAATACTTTTTTGTCCAGAGTCGTTGGGATTCGCTGCAAAAAATTCTCAAAGAGGAAAAGGAAAAGTCAAAAAGCGAAAGTCAAAGGTCAAAAGTTCAGAGTTTGAGTTATGGAAATCCTTTACTTGAGATGATGACTGAAACTCAGAAATTACCGGAAAATAAATTCGGCACGGTTGGCGCAGTTGCGCTTGATAAAGACGGCAACTTAGCGGCGGGAACTTCGACGGGCGGAATGACCAACAAAAAATTCGGACGCATCGGCGATGCTCCGATCATCGGCGCAGGAACTTATGCCAATAACAAAACCTGCGCGATCAGCGCGACGGGTTGGGGCGAATATTTTATCCGTCTGGGCGTGGCACGGGATATTTCCGCGATGATGGAATATCGTGCGTTGCCGGTTCAACAAGCAGTTGACGCAGAAATGGACAAAGTTAAAAACCTCGGCGGCGACGGCGGCGTAATTGCCATTGACAGTTTCGGCAATATTGGAATTTCGTTCAATTCCGAAGGTATGTATCGCGCTTATATTGATGTGAACGGCAAGCCTGTCGTCGAGATATTCAGCAAATAAGTTAAATCAATTGCAAGATATAAATTTTACATCAGAAGTCCGATTTGTATTGGTGGTTATCGAAGTTTGTTTTATTCATTTTCGAAAAGCCGCCGTTTTTATTAATTAAAAAATGTGTATCAAAAGTTAAAATTAACTGTTCAATAGATTTATTTATACAAAAACTTTATTTATTGACAAAAAAGCCTCAAACCATTTTAAGTTTGCGGCTTTTTCTTTATCAGAACCGACAGTAATTGCGGACAGTTGATCCTACCTGTCAACCGGACGGCAGCCAATTAAAAAGTAATTTTAGCCATCAAAACCACCGCAGTTAATTCCAACAAATGTGTTATGGCACGAAAGCATTCGGAACAGGTTTGTCTGTTGATTCACCGAAGCCAACGCCTGTGAATCCTGCCGTTGTTTGTTGTAAATACCAAGTTCCGTTTCGGAATACAGCAATATCAGCTTTGCCGTCGCCGTCGTAATCCGCCGGAACAGGTTTATCCGTCGCTTCACCAAACTGAACTCTGGTAAATCCGGCTGTGCTTCTCTGTAAATACCAAGCGATGGACGATAAACTGCATAATCAGCTTTGCCGTCGCCGTCATAATCAGCAACCACGGGTTTGTCGGTGCTTGCACCAAATTGAAAGTTAGAATGATTATTGGCTGCTAGATTCAAAACATACCAAGTGCCGTTTGACGGACGATAAACGACGAGTTCGGCTTTGCCGTCGCCGTCAAAGTCGGCAGGCTGCGGAACATCACTCGCCTCGCCGAAAGCGATGCCTGTAAAACCCGCCGAACTTCTGTTGAGATACCAAGTGCCGTTGCGATAAACAGCGATGTCGGTTTTGCCGTCGCCGTCATAATCGGCGGGAACGAGTTTATCAGTCGAAACGCCGAATTGAGCGGCGGTAAAACCGGATGCCGAATTGAGCAGATACCACACGCCGCTTGACGGGCGATAAACGGAAATATCAGATTTCCCGTCGCCGTCAAAATCAAACTTTGGGCGAGCGGCAAGCGCATCGCCCAAATATCGCGCAGTAAAAAAATTAGATGTGCCGTTGACTGAAGCTGCACCGACCAAAATTACTTTTCCGTCAGGTTGGAGTGTGAGACCATTTCCGCCGACAAAACTACTGCTGAATTGTCCGAAACTGTCTTTTAAACTTCCGTCCGCATTGTATCGAAGTATTGTCGGCGCAGTTTGGATTGCACCCGGAATAGATGAAAAAATTATCCGGCTTATTAAAATTCTACCGTTACTTTGAATCACGACGGACGTGGCTCGGTTTGAAGCGTTATCAACATTAGCCGTCACAATTCCATTGCCGCCAAATGTTAAATCAAGCGAACCGTCGGTGTTATATCTGACCAAAGCAGCAGCAGCATTTCCATTAGCAAGACTATTATAACCGGCGACAACGATTCGCCCGTTTGGCTGCAAAGCAGTGGCGGTCGCAAAACTGTTTCCAGTTCCGATGCTTGTGAAAACCGTGCCGTTATTTCCAAAACTCGTGTCAAGCGAACCATTCGGATTAAGTCTTGCTAAAGCAAAATTATTAACTCCGTTGATCGCGGAAGTTCCGGCAACGATTATTTTTCCGTCTGCTTGAAGAACGCCCGCCGCTGTCGTAAAGCCTAAGGAAGTACTTAAAATCTTGCCGCCGACACCAAATGATGTGTCGAGCGAGCCGTCCGAGTTAAATCTTGCGACAGATAAAATGCCATACGAACTAGTGGGTCATTTGACAATTAGATAGCCATTTCGTCCGTGTTGGTTCATAATCTTCGCTGGAGGTCTAAATTATGAGTCGCCGACAGAAGGAACCGTTACGTGAATTCTCTGAGGAGGAGCATCAATGGTTGAGACGA
>JBBSIE010000018.1:0-45671 GCA_038232235.1 Pyrinomonadales bacterium
AAGCAGCGAGACGATGATTTATCTGGCGATGAGTGGCTTGATGCTGAGACGTTTGGCAATAAAAGAGCCATATGGAACGCCAAGCAGACAAAGACTAAAGTTAAAACGTTGAGAGCCAACTTCTTAAACAGCCTCTAGGTTATGCCACATTCCCTTCTTCGTATTCGAGTTCGCCGAATCTGGACGGCGTTGTTCTGCTTTATTCGAGTTTGCCGGGCGGCAGTGCCGTTCCGTATAACGAAGGCGACACTGGAACGCACGAAGTCGGACATTGGATGGGACTTTATCATACATTTCAGGGCGGATGCAGCGGCAACGGCGATTATATCAGCGACACTGCCGCCGAGCGTTCAGCGGCTTACGGTTGTCCGATAAACAGAGATACATGCACCGGAAACCGATATCCGGGAATTGATCCGGTTACAAATTTTATGGATTATACGGACGATTCCTGTATGTTTGAGTTCTCCGGCGGTCAGCAAACCAGAATGAGCGAACAGTTTTCCATTTACCGCGCCGGAAAGTAGAAAGTTACTTTTGATTTGTTTTAAGCGGAAAGTCTTTTAATGGCTTTCTGCTTTTTATTCGAGTGAAAAATTGAAAGGCGAAAGATGTTAAAAAACCTTTCGCCTTTTCCCTCTATACTTTAGCCTTTTTAAACGCCTGCGCCGTGGCATTTCTTAAACTTTTTGCCTGAACCGCAATAACACGGGTCATTCGGTTTGACCTTGGGTTGGTCACGGACGAAAGGCGTATGTTTAATAGCTTCTTCGCCGGCGGTCGCCGCGCCTGCATAGGCTCCGGTGAATGCCATTCCCGCCGCTTGTTTGCGGGCGCGTTGGCGTTCCAACCGTTCGAGGCGTTCCATTTCTTCCTGTTCGTCTTTGACGACGACTTCGAGATTAAACAGCGAGCGCGTCGTGTTCGTGTCAATGCGGTCGAGCATATCTTGGAACATATCGAAACTCTGTTTTTTGTATTCGACGAGCGGGTCTTTCTGTCCGTAACCGACTAAACCAATCCCCTGTTTAACGTGGTCAATCGAAAGCAGATGATCTTTCCACTGCGAGTCAATAATGTTGAGCATAATGTAACGCTCATAAGCCCGCAAGGATTCGTCGCCGACGAGTTTTTCTTTTTCAGTGTAATTTTCAACCGCCTTTTCCCAAATTGCATCTTCGACTTGATGCGGATTCATTTTATTAAAATCAACTTCCGCGTCAACCGCCGGATCAACCGCGTAAATGCTTTCGATTTCCGCCGCGTAAGTGTCAACGTCCCATTCGCTCGCGCCGACTTGCTGATTCAAATACTGCGCGGTCAAATCGCCTAAAAGATCACGCGCCACGCCGGTTTCGCCCAATAAATAATCACGATGTTCGGGCTGCATCATCAGTTGACGGCGCAAACCGTAAATCGTGCCGCGCTGTTTGTTCATCACGTCGTCGTATTTGAGAACGTGCTTGCGCGTTTCAAAGTTTCGCGCTTCGACTGCCTTTTGAGCGCGTTCGATTTGTTTAGAAACGGTTTTTGATTCGATGGCAACGCCTTCTTCCATTCCGAGCCATTCCATCATCGAACGCACCTTGTCGCCCGCAAAAATCCGCATCAAATCGTCTTCCAAAGACAACGCAAAACGCGTCGCGCCCGGATCGCCCTGTCGTCCCGAACGTCCGCGAAGCTGGTTGTCAATGCGGCGCGATTCGTGGCGTTCGGTTGCCAGAATATACAAACCGCCTGCTTCTAAAACTTCCTTATGTTCCGCGTCAACGATGCGTTTTGCCTTTTTCAGTTCTTCTTCAAATTGTTCGGGCGTAGCTTCGTCGGGGTTGATTTCCTGCCGTTTGAGATAATCGCGGGCGAGAAATTCAGGATTTCCGCCCAAGATTATATCCGTTCCGCGTCCCGCCATATTCGTGGCGATTGTAACCGCGCCTTTGCGTCCGGCTTGCGCGACGATTTCGGCTTCGCGTTCGTGATATTTGGCGTTCAAAACATTGTGCGGAACATTGATTTTCTTGAGTTTTTCCGCAATAAGTTCGCTCGTTTCAACCGAAACCGTTCCGACCAAAACCGGCTGACCTTTTTCGTGGCGTTCCTTGATTTCATCAACGACCGCGTTCCATTTTTCGGGCAATGTGCGATAAATAACGTCGGACATATCATCACGAACCATCGGGCGATTCGTCGGAATAACAATCACGTCCAAACCGTAAGTTTCGCCGAATTCTTCGGTTTCCGTTTCCGCCGTTCCGGTCATTCCCGAAAGTTTTTCATACATTCGGAAATAATTTTGCAGCGTAATCGTCGCCAAAGTTTGATTTTCACGTTCGATTTTCACGCCTTCTTTGGCTTCGACAGCTTGATGAAGTCCGTCCGACCAACGCCGTCCTTGCATTAAACGACCCGTAAAGTCATCTACAATAATGACTTCGCCGTCCTGCACGACGTATTGATGATCGCGTTTGTAAAGCGTGTGCGCCTTTAACGCTTGCTCGACGCAGTGCAGAAGTTCCATATTCGCCGGATCATAAAGATTGGAAACGCCCAAAAGTTTTTCCGCTTTCGTCACACCGGCTTCGGTTAAAACGGACGAATGATTTTTCTCGTCAAGCAGAAAATCGCCCGTCGTCACTTTCGTTTCTTCGTTCTTTTCGCCGCGTTCAAAATGCGGAATAATTTGATTGGCGACGTAATATTTATCAGTCGCTTCGTCGCTTGCGCCCGAAATAATCAAAGGCGTTCTGGCTTCGTCAATCAAAATCGAGTCAACTTCGTCAATAATCGCGTAATAATGATCGGGCTGAACGAGTTGATCCGGGTCAAATTTCATATTATCGCGCAGATAATCAAAGCCGAATTCGTTGTTCGTCCCGTAAGTCATACTGCACGCATACTGCTCTTTGCGCTCGTAATCGTCCATATCGTTTTGGATACAACCGACGGTCAAACCCAAAAATTTATGAATTTTTCCCATCCATTCCGCATCTCTTAAGGCGAGATAATCATTGACCGTAACGATATGAACACCGCGCCCGGTCAAACCGTTCAAATACGCGGGCAAAGTCGAAACTAATGTTTTACCTTCACCCGTCCGCATCTCGGCGATTCTGCCTTGATGCAGCGCGATTCCGCCGATCAACTGCACGTCAAAATGGCGCATTCCCGTAACTCTGACGGACGCTTCACGCACGACGGCAAACGCTTCGGGCATAATTTCGTTCAAAATATCCTGCTCTTTTTTGCGCCGCGTGTCCTTGTCGTCAATTCCTTCGAGCGCATTATTAATTCTCTCTTTGAATTCGACGGTTTTCGCTTTTAACTCGTCGTCGGAAAGTTTTTGAACGCCCGGTTCTAAGTCGTTAATTTGCTGGACAATCGGACGAATCTTTTTCAGAAAAACGTCGCTGTTGCTGCCCAGAACTTTTTTAAAAAATTTATCTACTAAACTATTTACTGGCATATTTTCCTCGTTATTTATGTTCTGAGTTCAAACTTCAGTTTGCTTCCGCCGCGCTTCGCTGGCGAAAAACACGCTGAAGCGCGAACTCATAACATTGATTTATAATTGTTAAAGTTTGGGCGAGTTATCTTTGGAAAGTTAAAATTTCTTTCGCCTCTCGCGCCGCTTATTGTGCGTCTTTGTTGGCGAGAAGCGCATCAAGTGAGCCGCGCGGAAGGCGTGTAACGATGAAAACTTGATTGTTTTCTGCAAAAGACTGTGTTTTTTGATAAATAAGGTCACAAATTTTGTTCTTTTCCTGAATAATTGCGCTTTGAAAATATGAATTATTATCAATCGCATATTTTTGAGCATATTCCGGTTTTGGTTGCTCAGTTTTTACCTTTACGCTTAGTCCTTCACCGTTCAATTGAAAAGTAACTTCTGAAAAGTAAGATTTTTTTTGATTCTTCTCGTTGAATCGTTTAAGTTGCGAACCAAGTTTCCAACCTGTAAAATTCCTAACCACTTGCTGCAATTCATTTTGCAGCAAAATTCCACCTTCTGAATTCAATACGGAAGTTTGAGAAACTTCGCCGTCCGTATCAACTTGTAAGTATTGATAGTTAAAATTATCTCTTAAATCAAATTTATTTTGTGAAGATAGTTCTTCTAAACGAACAAGAAGTATTTGAATAGGCTTACCAACAAATTCAGAAGCAAGATAAAGTTTTCTATCATTTTCAGTGAGTTCTGAGTTCTCATTTTGCCACTGAAAACAGCCCGTTTGATTCAATTGAGCCGATGCTTGTGGAACACCTACAAACACCAAGCCGAGATAGACCGAGAGCGTCGTGAGAAAAACTATTGAATTGTAATTTTTTGAATTACTCATCACTAAACTAAACTACGCGAAAAAGGGAAAAGCGGCAAGCGTTAAATTTCCGCCGCGAATAAAAATTGACTTTTCATTTAACCTTCGATTGATTGACATTTGTCGTTTGCGCGTTGCCGTTCGGCTGTTTTTCCTTAGCTTTGGCTTCGGCTTCCTGCAATTTCTTCTCGATCATTTGCTGCGCCGTCGGCTTATCAATCGTAAAATTCAGCACGAAATTTTTGCCCTGCGGTTCGACTTTGGCGGAATCGAGCAGAGTTTTCAACTCTGCTTCTTTGACCGTCAATTTGGCGAGCGAAAGCAGGTTGTTAAAGCCGCTGGAAATCGTTTTGGCTTTATTTTCATCTTTTTGACTCGACGAAATCACCGCATAAATCTGTTTGTCGTCCTGAATCAGCGTAAAATCAACTTTGTCCACACCAAGCGTTTTTAAATAGTAAAATAAACCGCTGTTGTTGATGGCTTCAATCGCGTCTTTGGCGATGTCCACCATTTCCTGATCGCCCTGTTCTTCGTCTTTGAGTTTGGCGTAACGCGATTTTTTCGGGTCTAATTTTCCGTCTTCGGTCAACACGCCGGACATCACGACTTTGAAGGATTTGGTCAAATCGAGTTTTTTCTGCGTGTCGGCGCGTTTTGCCAGAATTTCGTCGGCGAAATCTTCGAGCGGTTTTTTGTTCGGTTGAAAATCCGTCACGGAATCGCTGCTGACCGGCGGCTGAATTTTTTGAACAGCTTCTTTATTTGCGTCCTTTTCAGAGTTTTTATTGACGTTTTCGGCAATCGTATCGCCGCCTAAATCCGGCAATTTGTTCGGCGAAGCGTTTTTTACCTTCGGCATTTTAGGCATTTTAATACGTTTGGACGGAGTGTAGGGAATCGGATTTACGCCGCCGAAGGAAAACGGCGAATCGGGAATTTTTCCTTTGATCGCGTTGTCGTTCGGTGTCGGCACAACCTGCGGCGTGTTCATCAAATCCGTATTATTTTGAATCGGCGGATTAATCGGTGGAAAACCCGAAATCGGATTGTTCATCGAAAAATCCGTATTCTGCATCATCGCAAATTCATCTGGATTAGCGAGCGCGAAATAACCTTCGGGATAAGTCAGCGGCGGAGTTTCGCCCGTCGCGTCAATAAATGTAATGTCGGCATCGGCAAGTTCGGTTTTTTCGTAATCTTTGCTGACAAAATCAGTGTCCGTTCCCGCCAGCATACTGCCGACATAAACCGTGTCCAAAACCTGACAAATCTGGCTGACGAACGGACTGTCGCAACCTTTTTTCGTCAAAAGATTCGTTTGAGCGATGAACGCGATTGCCAGCAGATGAAACGCCGCCGCCGCGCCGATAATTTTGTAAATTCGTGGTGTGAGATTCCAACTTTGAATTTCGTAACCTTCAAAAATTCCTTTTTCTTGTTCCTGCATAATTCCTGTTATAAAATTTAATAAAAATAATCAAAATAAATACTTCAAATATAGATGCCGAACGGCGTAAAACCGTTGCGAAACATTTTGCACTTTAACACTTCCGCGTTCCGATTGAAACAATAGACTTTACGCCGCTAAACATTTAATATCGCTCTTATGGCTCGTTCGCAAAACAAGAACAAAAAAAACAATCGGGAAAAATCTAGTTCAAACGATAACCGTCGTAAAGAACGAAAATTTAAACGCGGACTTGCACCGGAAAGTTCCGCCAAAAGTGACTTGACGCGATTAGCCGTTGCGCCGCCGAAATCGGTGGAAAAACTTTTAAGCGGCATCGGAACGCCGAAACCTGCACCGTTTGTGCCGGACGATTTTCAAACCGAAGCTCTCGAAGCCATTGAGTTTGAAGATGTTCTGGTAACCGCTCCTACGGGAAGCGGCAAAACGTGGATTGCCCGCGAAGAAATCCGCCGACTGCTCAAACAGGGAAAACGCGCGTGGTACACAACGCCGCTCAAGGCTTTAACAAACTCGAAATACATCGAATTTTCCAACGAATTCGGCGCGGAAAACGTCGGAATTTTAACCGGCGACCGCAAGAAAAATTATAACGCGCCGCTGATCGTCGGCACGACGGAAATCTATCGCAACCAACTTTTTGACGCTTTACGAAGCGGCGAACAGGTCAATACGGATTTTGTAATTTTAGACGAAGCGCATTATCTGGCGGACGAAGAGCGTGGTCACGTCTGGGAAGAAGCGATAATTTTATCGCCGCCGCGAATTCGTCTGCTTTTGCTTTCCGCAACAGTCGGAAACGCCGAAGAATTCGCGCTTTGGATCGAAGAAGTGCGCGGCGTAAAAGTTCACGTCATCAACCGCGCCGGTTCGCGCCCCGTCGAACTTCGCGCTGCTTTTCTCGCGCCGAATCAGCAGCTTTTCCCACTATTTGACAACGACGGAAAATTCAACCGCGCCATCGAACAATTTGCCCAACAAGACAATCGTTTCGAGCGGCGCGGCAGACGATATTAAAACGCGATCAATTTTTGTATTCGCTCAAAAATAATTTGCCTTCCCGCTCAATCAAACCGATTTTTACACGGTCGAGCCAGCCGATTCTGCCGAGAACATTCCTGTCAAAATAATCGCTTTCGGCAAAATAAACGGTCGAAAAAGTTTCAATTCCGAGAACCGTTAAAGTCAATTCGTGTCCGAAAGCGCGAAAATTTCCCGTCGCCGTATTGAAGTTCAATTCGATCCCGTTTTCAATATTTAATTCGAGTTGCTGTCCGTGTTTGCGCTCAAAAATGCAGTGGCTTGAACCGGTATCAATTTTCGCCGTAAATCCGACCTGATAGTCAGCCGCCGCCAGTTTTATCGGAACAGTAATTCCTGATTTGAGCGTGTTGTATTCGTAAATCTCATCAAATTCTAAACTTAAAGACACGCTTCGATGCCTCCGCCGTATGGCTTGTTTTCTTCGACAAGATGTTCGACAAAAGGAACTATTATGCCTTTTTCTCTGGCTTCACGATAAAGTTTCACCGCGTCCGTGCCGTGCGCGACGAGTTTATTGCCGTCCAGACAAACCCATTCTCCTAAATACTTTTGGCGATTTTCGTCAATCCATTTCATTGCCAACTGCAATTTGTTTTGTTCGTCTTTCAAAGAGGCTTTTTTCACCTCGTTTTCTGCTGAAATCCTTTTTTTTTCCTCTTCCGCCCAATTGAAAAACTTTTCGCGTTCGATTTTCGGCAAAGCCCGCACACTTTCGATAATTTTTTCCGCCGTCTGAATCATAAATTCACCTCGAAAATCATTTTAACATTTATCGCAAAGCGGTTTTGACTTTTTCTAACGCGCCTTCCAAAACGGAATCTTCGCGGGCAATGCAGATTCGCATATACGCGTCCCAATCGTCGGAATCGGCGAACGCGCCGCCCGGAGTCGCGCCGACACCGTTTTCCATCAGCTTTTCGTTGAATTTTATGGCATCGTCAAATTCTTCTGGAATGCGCGTCCAAAGGTAAAATGCCGAACCTGAATTGTAAATTTTGAATCCTAAATCGGTTAGCGAATCGCCGACAAATTTTCGTTTTCCTTCAAATTTCTCGCGCAGTTTTCCGTAATAATTATCGTCCGCCATCAAAACCTTAGCCAATGCCGCCTGAAGCGGTGTCGCCGGACAGACATTGACGATATTGGCGACGTCGTTGATCGGCTGAACCAAATTTCCGGGACCGTAAGCATAACCCAAACGCCAACCCGAAATGTTCCAGGATTTTGAAAAAGAATTAACGGTTATCGTGCGTTCCCACATTCCCGGCAGCGTCGCAATCGGAATATGCGGACTTTCGCCGTAAACATAATGCTCGTAAACTTCATCGGAAATGACCATTAAATCCAATCCCTGCGCGACTTCGGCAATCGCTTCGAGTTCCGTCTGCGTCATCACTTTGCCCGACGGATTGGCGGGTGTGCAGACGATAATCGCTTTTAGCGGAAATTCTTTTCTGTCTTTTAGTTCCTTACATTTCTTCAAAAGCGCGTCCTTCTCGAACATCAAATCTTTGTCCAATTCAAAAGTTTCCGTTTTCGCGCCGAATTCTTCCAAAATTTTTCGATGATACGGATAATAAGGCTCGAAAACGAGCGCGGATTTGTTTCGCAGAAACGATTGCGCGATGCCGATTAACGCGCCCGTTCCGCCGTTCGTAATCATTATTTCAAACGGTGTTTTATCAACGTCAACTTCGATTCCGTTGTGTTTTTTAATCTTTTCCGCGACGGCTTTTCGCAAATTCAAATCGCCTTCCGACGCGCCGTAATGATTTTGACTGGCGGCGATAATTTCCGCCGCTTCCTTCGCCAATTGCGGATCAATCGGCAGTTCTGACTGTCCCTGCACAAGATTGCCGCTCGGCGGCACAAGGCGCGTGATCGCGCGAATATCGGGTTTTACTTTTTTTGCAGTTTGTTCTTTCATAAATTTTATTTTAGGGCAAACGTGAAAATCTCGAAACGAGATAAGTAATAAAAAGAGTGAACGTAACGGTGGCTGAAATTAAACAAAACTGACAAAAAGCTTCGATGACAAATCCCTGCAAATAAATCAGCCAGACTGTAAAAATCGCCATCAAAATAACCTGAATGCCAAACAGCGTCCACGTCAGTCGATTGCCGAAAGCTGTTAAAAGTGCCAGCGAAAAAGCGACGAAATATGCAATCGCGCCGAAAACAGCTAATGGAATGCCTAAAATTTCGGCGTATTGACTGGTCAAAACCTGTTCACAACCTTCGATAATACTGCACGGAACTTGTCCGCCCGTGTAGTGTTTAATCGTCAAAAAAATCGCGTCGGCTAATCCGGCAAGCGCGACTAACGCCGCTAATAACGGAAGTTTGGCAAGCGTATTAGTTTGATTTATTGAAACCTCGGAACTGTTCATTTTTTGTTTTCGGAATTGCTCATCTGATTTGCGACCGTGTTTGAATTACTTGCCGGTTGATTTGATTGCGCCGGGTCTGCATTTTTTTGCAGTTCGGCATCAATAATCTGACGCATTGCCGCAACTTCCATCTGCTCCGGCGTAAGTTTCGTTATATTGTTCTTTCCGACGATATAAATTGTCGGCGTTCCGTTTATTCCGATTGAACGTCCGCGTTTCATATCTTCGTCAACTCTCGATTTTGCCGGAAGTCCGAGCATATCATTTTGAAATTTCGCCACGTCCATTCCGAGTTTCTGAGCGTAGCCTTCAAAAATCTTCCGCGCGTCGTTGGAATTTTCCCACTCCGTCCGGTTTTCAAAAAGCTGATCCTGCATTGCCCAAAACTTCCCTTGAAGTCCGGCGGCTTCCGCCGCAACCGCTGAATCATAAGCATTTTTATGAATTTGCGTCAGCGGAAAACTGCGATAGATAAACTTGATTTTGTTGCCGTATGCGCCCGTCAATTCCTTCATTTTCGGATGCACCGTGCCGCACGTCGGACATTGATAATCGGCAAACTCTTCAACCGTCACCGCCGCCGTCGGCGAACCGAGCATATTCGGCGGATTCGCGCCGGTCAAACCGCTTTCATATATTTCATCATCTGTTTTTCCCGGGGTTGCATTGGTGTTGGTTTTATTTACATTAGAAGTCGTCGTTTTAGCCGGCGAAGATTTCGCATTTTGATAAAACCACCAACCGCCCACCAGCGCGCCGAGCAAAACTATCCCGATAATTACAAAAGGCAGATTACTGCTATTTTTAGTAGTGTTGTTTTCCATTGTTTTTACTTTATCCGACAATTTTTAATCTTTTATTTCCCGCCCTTCGTTCTTCCAAAACTTCGATTGTTTCTTTGACTTTATTATAAATTCCGTCCGCGTCCAAACCGTATTTTGCCAGCAGAAGTTTCGGATCGCCGTGTGTAATAATCCTGTTGGGAACGCCTAAACGCACGACTTTAACTTTGTCCAAAAGTCCGTTTTCTTCCAATAATTCCATCACGGCTGAACCGAAACCGCCTGCCAGATATGCTTCTTCGACCGTTAAAATTATCCGCCTTGTTTGCGCCAGTGCCAAAATCAATTCCGCATCGAGCGGTTTGACGAATCGGGCATTGATAACGGTTGCCTCGATGCCGTCTTTTTCCAGATTATCCGCCGCTTCGATTGCCGGATAAACCATCGAACCGTAAGCCAGAATTGCGACTTCGCCAGCCGCATCACGCAAAATCTCGGCTTTTCCGATTTCCAAAACTTTCGGCGCGTCGGAAATATCCACGCCGTAACCGTTGCCGCGCGGGTAACGAATCGCCGACGGCGCATTTTCTTCAATCGCCGTTAAAAGCATATCGCGCATTTCAGCTTCGTCTTTCGGAGCCATCAGCGTAATGTTCGGATAACCGCGCAAATACGCGATGTCCAAAAGCCCGTGATGCGTCGGACCGTCCGCGCCGACGATTCCGGCGCGATCCATCGCAAACGTAACGTTCAAATTTTGCAGACAAACATCGTGAATAATCTGGTCGAAACCGCGCTGTAAAAATGTCGAATAAATCGCGGCGACCGGTTTCAAACCTTCGCACGCCATTCCCGCGCAAAAAGTGACGGCGTGCTGTTCGGCAATGCCGACATCAAACGCGCGTTCCGGGAATTTTTCCAAAATTTTATCAACGCCCGTGCCGTCCGGCATCGCGGCGGTCAGCGCAACGATTTTTTTGTCCTTTTCCATCAATTCGCACATCGTTTCGCCAAAGATCTGCGTGTAACTTTTCGGCGCGACTTTATTTGATTTATGAATTTTTCCCGTTGCTAAATCAAAAGGTCCGGTCGCGTGATAGGCGTAATAATTTTTTTCAGGATTAGGAAAACCTTTGCCCTTCGTCGTCAAAGCGTGAACAATGACGGGTCCGTCGTCAATCTTTTTCGCTTCTTCAAGCGCACGGACGAGCATCGGCACGTTGTGTCCGTCAACGTAACCGATATATTTAAAACCGAGTTCATTAACCAACGCGCCCGGCAAAACCGCCGCCGCAATCGCGTCTTTGACGGTTTTCGCCATATTTCGCAAACTCTGCCCGACACCCGGAACGCTCTGAAGCGTGTCTCCGAACTCTTCCTTCAGACGATGATAACTCTGCGCTTCTTTGATGCGATTTAAATATCTGGTCAACGCGCCGACAGCGGGAGCGATTGACATATCGTTGTCATTTAAAACGACAATCAGACGGCTTTTCAAATGTCCGGCTTGATTGATCGCTTCCATCGCCATTCCGCCCGCGAGCGAAGAATCGCCGATTAACGCACAGACGTTAAAATCTTCGCCTTTCGTGTCCCGCGCAATCGCCATTCCGAGCGCGGCACTCAAAGAAGTCGAAGCGTGTCCCGCGCCGAAAGTATCGTATTCGGATTCGTCGCGCCGAAGAAACGGCGAAAGCCCGCCGTATTGTTTGATCGTGTGCATCTGGTCGCGTCTGCCTGTCAAAATTTTGTGCGCGTAAGCCTGATGTCCGACATCCCAAACGAGCCGATCTTTCGGCGTGTCGAACGCATAGTGCATTGCCACGGCGAGTTCAACCGCGCCGAGCGACGCGCCCGTGTGTCCGCCGATTCGTGAAGTCGTTTCAAGAATAAACTGCCGAACTTCGTCGGCGACTTCCTGCAAATCTTCAACTCTTAATTGCCGCAAATCAGCCGGCGAATTTATTTCCGATAGAAATCTCATTTAACTTTTCCCTTGCTTGTCATTCAAACTTCACATTTTAACTTGCCGAAAGGCAAATGTTAAATGTCAAATCAGGTTTTGTTTGAAAACCGGGAAATAAAGTGTTCAATCAAATATCAATAAATCTTTACACTTCTTTACAATTTCAACGAAAAATCTTTAGACCAATTCATATTTGCCAACGTCTAAAAACGTGAAAAGCGAAAGTTCAAAAAAATAAATAAGGAAGTAAAAAATTATGTCATTAAAACAAAAATTAATTTCAACCGTTACATTAGCCTTTGCAATCGCTGCATTTACGACTTTTGCGGCGGCTCAGGACACGACAACCCAAACATCGGATTCGGCAAACGCACCGCAAAAAAGTGAGCGCGGAAGATTCGGCAGACACGGCGGCGAAGGCAAATTCGGCAAAGAAGGACGCGGCGACAGAGGCGGCGACAGAATGATGATGCGCGAATTTAGTCGTTTGAATTTAACCGACGCGCAGAAATCGCAAATTAAAAGTTTGACGGAAGCCAACCGCGCGGCAAATCAGGGAACATTTCAGGAATTGCGCGGTTTGAGGATGAAAAAACGCGACGGCAGCATTACGGCTGATGAACAGGCGAGATTAAAAACTCTCAAATCGCAGTTTAAAGCGTCTGCCGAACAAACGCAAAATTCGGTTTTAGCCTTGCTGACGGCGGAACAACGCACCCAACTCGATCAGTTCAAAGCTGAACGCAAACAAAAAATGCAGGAACGCCGACAAATGCGGCAAAACAATCATTCTGCACCCAAACAAACGTCGGATAATTATACTCTTTCCGGCAATTAAAGAAGGCTAAACAGAGAAAGGCGCGGGGTTAAATGTCCGCGCCTTCTCTGTTGATTTTTAATTATCAATTGTTTATTTTCAATTTTTCACTGTTTTTTGTTTTTCTTCAAACAAATCCATAAATGTTTCATTGGAAACGGGTTCGATTCTACCCAATTTCATATTTTCTTCGACGTGCGCGGCGCGGCTCATTCCGACAAGCGCAGTTGTAATTCCGGGCGCAGAACGAACGAATTGCAGACTCGTCTGCGCGTCGGTTTCCAATTCGCCGAGTGTTTCGCCGACATCATTCGGCAAATTCGAAGCAAGCTGTCCCTGCGAAAGCGAAGCACTGGCGATAACCGTAATATCAAGCGCGTGAGCAACCGAAATAGTTGATTGCGCTTCGCCGTTCAAATTTTGATTTTTCAAAACCAGAGCTTCCGGCATCGCCAGATTGAGCGGCACTTGAATAAACTTAAAACCGTGATTTTTTCCGCCGACTTTTTTGGCAATATTAACCATTTTTTCGAGCGAATGATATTCTTTGCTCTGCGGCGAAACGCGAAAACCGTTCCACGTCGCCACGCCGTAAAAATTTATCTTTCCTTTACTGCGATTTTCTTCCAAAAGTTCAAACGCCGAAGCCAAACGCGCTTCATATTCTTCCTGTTCGACTTCCGCCTGCTGCGCTTCCGGGTTGTGAATGTAATAAACATCAATGCCTTCGATGTTCATATTTTTGAGCGATTGGTCAATCTGATTTTGCAGATAAGCCGGTGTCATACAATGACTTCCGCCGACAATATCGTCAAAATCCGCGATGCCCGTTTCGACAAAATTATCAATAAAATACTGTCGCACATTCGTCGGCGGCTCGCTCTCGAACGGCAGATAACCGCCTTTCGTGCAAACCAAAAATTCGTCGCGCCCGTATTTCTTTTTTTTTAACTTCTGAATCGCCTTGCCGATAGCGCGTTCGCTTCTCTGAAAACGATAATTGGCAGCGGTGTCAATCACGTTGCAGCCGAGTTCGACGGCTTTGACAATCGCCTCCGTGTAACTTTTATCAATCGGATCGTTCGCCTCGCCGAGATATGTGCCGATGCCGATTGACGACAGCCACAAATCTTGTGTCTGCCGAAAATGATTCTGTACAAATTTTTTCAAAAAACGCTGAACATACTGTGATGTTCCGTCCGAAGTCGCAAATTTTTTACTCATAAACTTTTCTGTAATAACAAAACTAAACGGCTTTTTGTCGAGCCGTTTTTACATTTTGAAGAACCGTTTCCTCAATAATTTTAGCAATCTTTTTCAATCCTTCGGCATCAACTTCGCCGAAATCGTCGAGTTTATCGCTGTCAATATCCAACACGCCGAAAACTTCGCCGGATTTATCAAAAATCGGCAGCACGATTTCCGATTTTGAAGCCGACGCACAGGCGATATGACCGGGAAATTCGTCCACATCCGGCACGATCACAATTTCTTTCGTCGTGTAACAATGTCCGCAAACGCCTTTGTCAAAATCAATTCGGGTGCAGGCGATTGTGCCTTGAAACGCGTTCAAAACGAGTTGATTTTCTTTGACCAAATAAAATCCGACCCAAAAAAATCCGAACGCTTCTTTGAGAGCAGCCGTGATATTCGCCAGATTTGCGATCAAATCGGTTTCGACTTCGACCAAACTTTTTATCTGCGGCGCGATTTCGTCATAAATCTTTTTGCGATTAGCCGTTTGCGGAATAAAAAGATTTTCAGCCATAACTTTCGATTTTATCACGTTTATCTCGGATTTATCTAAACCGTTCAATAATTTTGAGTTGCGTGGCACTTCAATTGCGTCTTTGAACTAAGTAAAACAAAAAGGATTTGATAATGTGGAAGATAAAAAAAGGAACGGTTGGTGGCTGGCGACTGCGGTCGGAGTCGGCGTGATAACGGCTTACACGGTTTGGGGAAAACCGAAGCCGAAGTACGAATTTCAGGATAAAGTCGTTTTAATTACGGGCGGTTCGCGCGGACTCGGTTTGGTTTTGGCGCGGAATTTGGCGCGTGAAAATGCTAAATTGGCGATTTGTGCGCGTGACGGCGAAGAATTGAAACGAGCGCGAAAGGATTTGGAAAGTCGCGGTGCAGAAGTTTTGGACATCGTTTGCGATGTTCGGAATCAAAACGAAGTCGAGCGAATGATTAATAAAGTTTGTAATCATTACGGACAGATTGACGTTTTGATAAACAACGCGGGCGTGATTCAAGTCGGACCGCTTGAAGTGCAGACGAAGGAAGATTTTGAAGACGCGCTGAATGTTCATTTTTGGGGACCTTATCATACGATGAGCGCGGTTATTCCGAAAATGCGGGAAAAAGGCACAGGAAAAATAGTCAATATTTCATCAATCGGCGGCAAAATGAATGTTCCGCATCTCGCGCCTTACTGCGCCAGCAAATTCGCGCTCGTCGGACTTTCCGGCGCAATGCGCGTCGAACTCGCCAAAGACAACATTGACGTAACAACCGTTTGTCCGGGTTTGATGAGAACCGGAAGCCACGTCAACGCCGTCTTTAAAGGTAAGAATACTCTGGAATATGCGTGGTTCAGCATCTCGGACGCTTTTCCGCTTGCTTCAATCGGCGCGGAAAGTGCGGCGAAACAAATAACCGAAGCGTGTCGGCGCGGCGATGCCGAAGCGATTATTTCAATTCAGGCTAAAATTGCGGCGAAAGCGAACGCTCTGTTGCCGGAGTTGGTTTCAGAAATTTCCGGTTTAATCAATCAAGTTTTACCGTCGGCGGGCGGCATTGGTGAACAACACGCGCTCGGAAAGGACAGCACTTCGTTTGCTTCACCGTCATTTTTGACCGCCGAAATTGACGAAAAATCGTATCAGAATAACGAACTCAAACGCGGCGAACAATTAATTTAGAACAGACAAGGGAAGGAGAAAAATTATGAAAAACAACAAACAAGATAAATCACTGACAAAAATTTTGACGAACACAAACACGAATGTCGGAACGAACGAAAGAATCGCTTCGGCAGTCGGCGGCGGTGCGCTGCTGACTTACGGACTCAAACGCGGCGACACTTTGGGCGTGATACTCTCGATTTTAGGTGGCGGAATCGCGCTTCGCGGTTTAACCGGGCATTGTCAGGTTTATGACGCGATGAATGTCAGCACAAACGAAAAATCGAGAAATCCGAAATCTCCGTTTACAGACAGTTGGACTTCGGGCAAAATTCACGTTACAAAATCGGTTACGATCAATAAATCGCCCGAAGAACTTTACAATTTTTGGCACAATTTCGAGAACTTGCCGCAATTTATGAACCATCTCGAAGCGGTCAAAAACCTCGACGGCAACCGTTCGCACTGGAAAGCGAAGGCACCGCTCGGCTATTCAGTCGAATGGGACGCGGAAACGACCAGCGATCAGAAAAACGAGAGAATCGGCTGGCGTTCGCTCGAAGGCGCGGATATTCCGAACTCCGGCGTGGTCGAATTTAAACCGACTACAAATCGCGGAACGGAAGTGAAAGTAAATTTAACTTATGAAGCACCGGCAGGAAAGTTGGGCGCGCTCGCCGTCAAACTTTTCGGCGAAGCACCGAGTCAACAGGTTGACGAAGATTTGCGCCGTTTCAAAAGTTTAATGGAAGCGGGAATGAATTTGAAGGTTAAAGGACAATCTTCGGGACGCGCGGAATCTGCAAAACGCGCTTCGGCATAGTTTTCAAACATACGGGCGGCAAATCTCTTGTCGTCCGTCGTATTACAGACCTGAAACAAGGAGGGAAAAAATGAATAACATTAAAGAGAAGTTTATTGACGCTTTGGGAAAATTGGAAGCGGACGAAAATGTTGACGAAATTGTCAGTCTTTTCGCTGACGACTGCGAAGTCGGCAACGTGGCGACGCACGAAAATATGAGCGGCACGGAAGGCGCGCGGCAGTTTTGGACAAACTATCGAAAGACTTTCGGCGAAATAAAATCAACTTTCAAAAACAAATTAGAGTCAAACGGCACAGCCGCGCTCGAATGGACGAGCAAAGGCACGAGCGCGAACGGCAGCGAAATTGATTACGAAGGTGTCAGCGTTTTGGAAACCGACGGCGACAAAATCCAGCGGTTTTTTGCTTATTTCAATCCCGCAAAATTGGGACGCGAAATAGAGGAGAAAAAAAGTGCCTGAGAAATTGAAAAAAGGCGATAAAGTCGAATGGAATACTTCGCAGGGAAAAACGACAGGAACTGTCAAAAAAAAATTGACATCGCCAATTGATATAAAAGATCATCACGTCGCCGCTACAAAGGATAATCCCGAATATTTGGTGGAAACCGAAGAAAGCGGCAAAGAAGCGGCGCACAAACCCGAATCTCTAAAAAAAGTTGAGGAGAAAAAATGACGGACGATGATAAAAAAGCCGTCGAGGAATTTGACGATGCCGTGAATATGACGGTGAAACAAATTGAAGACTGGCTTGCAACGAAAGAATCGAAAGAAGTTGGTTACAAAGAAACCGAAGGAAGCGAATCGGTCGGTCATAAATCGGGAAAACATATCGTAAGAATTTTGAATAAAAATAAAAGCGATTATACAGACGACGACTTGAAGCATATTCACAAAGTCGTCGGTTACATTCACCGCCATTTGGCGCAGAAGCCGGACGGCGACATTACGGAAACAAATTGGCGATATTCGCTGATGAATTGGGGACACGACCCAAAAAAACAAGGAGGGAAATAGTATTATGAAAGCAGTATGTTGGTATGGAAAACACGATGTTCAGGTAATGAACGTGCCTGACCCGGAAATTATGAACGCGCGTGATGCGATTATCAAAATCACGTCATCCGCGATTTGCGGTTCGGATTTACATTTATACAACGGATACATTCCGACGATGCAGGAGGGCGACATTCTCGGACACGAATTTATGGGCGAAGTCGTCGAAACGGGCAAGGAAGTTACTAATTTGAAAAAGGGCGACAAAGTCGTCGTACCTTTTACAATTGCGTGCGGAAATTGTTTTTTCTGTCAGCGCGAAATTTGGTCGGCTTGCGATAATTCAAATCCGACACCCGGAATAGCCGAAGAACTCTATGGTTATTCGCCGTCGGCACTTTTCGGTTATTCGCATATGCTCGGCGGCTTTGCCGGCGGACAAGCCGAATATGTGCGAGTTCCGTTCGCCGATGTCGGACCGATTGTAGTTCCTGATCATCTCGACGACGAACAGGTTCTGTTCTTGTCCGACATTTTTCCGACGGGTTATCAGGCGGCGGAAAACTGCGACATCAAAGAAGGCGACACGGTTGCCGTTTGGGGCTGCGGTCCGGTCGGACAGTTTGCTATAAAATCGGCATTTATGCTCGGCGCGGAAAAAGTTATTGCGATTGACCACTACGAAGCGCGGCTCGAAGAAGCCAAGGCTGCGAATGAAAATCTGGAAACAATAAATTTTGACGACGTTGAAGTTTACGATAAAATAAAGGATTTAACCGGCGGACGCGGACCCGATTCCTGCATTGATGCCGTCGGTTTGGAATCGCACGGCACAACGCCCGACGCGCTTTTGGATTGGGTGCAGGTTTACGCTTTTCAGGAAACAGGTCGTCCGCACGCGCTCCGGCAGGCGATTTACTGCTGTCGCAAAGGTGGTACGGTTTCGATTCCGGGCGTTTACGGCGGATTTCTGAATCAATTTCCGATGGGCGCGGCGTTCGGCAAAGGTTTAACCTTCAAAATGGGACAAACCAATATGCACAAATACTTAAAACCGCTGTTGTCGGCAATCGAAGAAGGCAAAATTGATCCGTCGTTTGTCATTTCGCATCGCTTGAAATTGAGCGAAGCACCGATGGCTTATGACAATTTTAACACCGAGAAAAACACCTGGCGTAAAGTCGTTTTGAAGCCGTAAAAGGGCAAATTATATCGCACTAAAGAGAGTTGAAACTCTTGTAAATCAAGCATTTTGTTTTTGATCTACGAGAGTTTCAACTTTTTAAATACAAATAAAATTTCTGCTTTTCAGCAGATTAATATTACATTCTTTCGCAAATTTGTTATATTATCACTGACAAAAAACTCTTGACTTAATTCTGAAATGAAACAACATCAACTATTTAACAAAGATATTCGACATATTATTTTCATAATTTTATTCTCACTTTCATTTTCAATCGGCGCATTTGCTCAAGAAAGTTCCAGACCCGCAAGTCAGTCCGTTCTTCCCGCAGAATTTAAATCCGATGGCTGTTCAAAGTTTCCCGATTACGATTACAGAGATTGCTGTGTCGAACACGACAAAACATATTATGTCGGTGGAAGTTGGAAAAAGCGTTGGCGCAGCGATAAAAAACTTTACAAATGCGTTGCGGCGAAAAAGGGATTCGAGCATAAATTTATCGCTCCCGCAATGTGGCTCGGCGTTCGCGCTTTCGGCGTTCCGTGGCTGTCGACATCGTTTCGCTGGGGTTTCGGCAAAGACGAAATTAGCAGGCAAATCGAAGACAAAAAACCCGACAACAAAGATTGATAATTTTAACAATCGAAGTCGTAAAATTCACCGATAAACTTATGAATATCATTTGTTTGTCGGCTGTCTAAATTTGCGAAAAAATGGTAAAATATCAATAACATTTAAGTTAAATTTAACAATAGAGGATTATAAAAATTGGCTAAACCAAAAACAGAATACGGAGCAGATTCAATTACAGTTTTAGAAGGGCGCGATGCGGTTAGAAAGCGTCCGGCGATGTATATCGGTTCGACCGGCGACATCGGACTTCATCATCTTGTTTATGAAGTGGTGGATAATTCGGTTGACGAAGCGTTGGCGGGTTACTGCGATACGATAAATGTTGCAATACATATAGACAACTCGGTTACCGTAATTGATAACGGACGCGGAATTCCGGTTGACATACACAAACAGGAAGGTCGTTCGGCGGCGGAAGTCGTGATGACGATTCTGCACGCGGGCGGAAAGTTCGATTCGAATTCTTACAAAGTTTCCGGCGGTCTGCACGGTGTCGGCGTTTCCTGCGTCAACTTTTTGAGCGAGACTTTGCAGCTTGAAATCTGGCGCGACGGCAAAACTTACGAGATGGAATTCCGCGCCGGCATTCCGGTCGCGCCTTTGAAGCAAACCGGCACGACGACGAAACGCGGCACGAAAATCACGTTCAAACCTGACGGAACTATTTTCGACACGGAAGTTTACAGTTTTGAAAGACTTTCTGAACGCTTACGCGAAAAAGCCTTTTTGAATAAAGGAATTCGCATTTTTATCAAAGACGAACGCGAAGTGCCGGAAAAATCGCACGAATTTTTTTACAAAGGCGGAATCGCCGAATTTGTCAAACATTTGAACAAAAACAAAAGCCCCGTTCACGACGAACCGCTTTATTTTGAATTGGTTGACGATGATCTTTCAATTGATATTGCGATGCAGTATAACGATAGCTACGACGAAAAGGTTTTCAGCTTTGCCAACAATATCAACACGGTTGACGGCGGAACGCATCTGTCGGGTTTTCGCGGCGCGATTACGCGCACGATCAATGCTTACGCGCAAAGTTCGGGTTTGACGAAAAATTTCAAAACCTCGCTTTCGGGCGACGATGTGCGCGAAGGTCTTGTCGCCGTCATTTCCGTCAAATTGCCGCAGCCGCAGTTTGAAGGGCAGACGAAGGGCAAACTCAATTCCGATGTTAAAGGCGCGGTTGAATCGTTCTTAAACGAAAAACTAGGCGAATATTTCGAGCAGAACCCGAATGTCGCCAAAAAAATCGTCGGCAAAGCCGTTGACGCGGCGCGGGCGCGTGAAGCGGCGCGAAAGGCGCGGGAAATTGTCAGAAAAAGTGCTTTGGGAAGTTCGACATTGCCCGGAAAACTCGCCGATTGTCAAGAAAAAGACCCGGCTTTATCGGAACTTTATTTAGTGGAAGGTGATTCTGCGGGCGGCTCGGCAAAACAAGGGCGCGACCGCAAAAACCAAGCTGTTTTGCCGCTCAAAGGTAAAATTTTGAACGTCGAAAAAGCGCGTTTTGACAAAATGCTCGGACACGGCGAAATCAAGGCGTTGATTACGGCGATGGGAACGGGAATCGGCAAAGACGATTTCGACATCGAGAAACTTCGCTATCATAAGTTAATTATTATGACCGACGCGGACGTTGACGGTTCGCACATCAGAACTTTGCTTTTAACGTTTTTCTATCGTCAAATGCCGCAACTCGTCGAAAACGGTCATATTTACATCGCGCAGCCGCCGCTTTTCAAAGTCAAACGCGGCAGAAAAGAAGAATATATCAAAGACGAAACTTCGATGCTGCGCTATATGATGAAACAGGCGACACAGGATATTGAATTAAAATCCGTTGCCAACGACAAGGTTTATGAAGGACGCGAACTTTCAAAATTACTTGAAAGAGTTACGGAATACGGACGTTATTTTGACCGCTTTACACGCCGTTTGAACAACGATGAAAAATTATTAAATATTTTGCTCGAAGCGTTTGCCGGAAAAGACGGAATTTTGACAAACCACAAAATGAAGTTGCGACAGGTTTTCGAGCAGGAAGATTTGATTGCCAATATCGAAGGCAAAATTGCCGCCGCCGGTTACAAAACCGAATTACTGACCGACGAAGAACACGGACTTGCCGAAATTGAGATTACATATTCCAACGGGCAAAAGTTGATTTTCGATTGGAATATGGCGAGTTATGTAGAATTTCAAAAGGCTCTCGAACTCAAAACAAAACTGGAAGCGGAATTTCCCGCGCCGTTTGTTTTGGGTGAAAACGGAAAGTCTGAAGAAATAGAAACGCGCCGCGATTTGCTTGAAAAGGTTCTCAATTCGGCGAAAAAAGACCTTTCGATTCAGCGTTATAAAGGTTTAGGCGAAATGAATCCCGAACAGCTTTGGGAAACGACGATGGATCCTGCAGGCAGAACGCTCTTGCAGGTTCGCATCGAAGACGCGATTGAAACCGATGAAATTTTCACTATTTTGATGGGTGATCAAGTTGAACCGCGCCGCAAATTTATCGAAGACAACGCGCTCGACGTGAAAAATCTTGACGTTTAATTTCAATCAATATAGCTTTCCTAGATGAGTTGTAGAGAACTCCAATACCAGTTTAACTTTTCCACACTCAACTTTACCTCTTGTAAATTAGTTGTAAAACATTCTTTGACTTTGGCAAATGTTTTATTTTCGTTAAAAGCTCGACGAATCGCATTTTTGCCCGTCAGCCAAATATCCTCAACCGGATTTTGCTCAGGTGCATTCGGAGCAAACCACAAACAAGTTATTTTCCAATCTTCTTCTTCCAAACCTTCGTTTTGCTCGGCTAAATACTCTTTCATCTTTCCATACCGATGATGCTTTGCGCCATCCCAAATCAACCATATCTGCTTGTCGGGATGCTTTTCTTGAAGCCACCTGACAAACCCCACCGTGTTTTCTCCATCGCCGGTCGGAGATTCTTTCAAATGAAATTTTTCACTCACTAGATTGACCGCTCCATAATAAGTTTGCCGCTCTTTCTGATTAACAATCGGTAACTCTAACGCCTTTCCGCGCGCGCCCCACAAATAACCGACCGCATCGCCCCACAACAAGTGACATTCATCTTGCAGAAACACGATGATTTCTCCCGCCATTATTTCTGCTTGCTTCGCCAATAGTTTTTTTTTAGTGCCTCGCGCCGCTCGATGACCAACTCTTCATCTTTTTTCGGATTGACTTTCTCGCTCTTATGCCAACTCATTTGAGCTTCGCTCAGTAATTCATACAGCGATTGCTTGCTGCGATATGTAACCCCGTAATTTTCTTGCAGATAACTGCTCAATTCTTCTAAACCCAAGGTATCTTTAGCCTTAATCCATTGAATCACACTCCGGCGTTGCTCATCGGTCAAAAATCCTTGACTGCCTTGATAAGCCAATTTCAAACTCTGCGCCCCATCTTTAGCAAAAATCACTTTCCATTTGCTGATGAACTGCTCGGAAACTTTCAGATGTTCGCCAACTTGCTGTGGCGAAAGTCCGCCTAAAACCATTTTGACAGCTAAAGCTCGTTTGACTTCCCGCACCTGATTGGAATTTTCAATAATATCGTCTAAACTTTTCATTGTTTGTTTCTCCATTCTGAAACAAACATTTTACACATTTCATTTTAGATTCCTATAGTTAAATTGAAAATTTTGGGAACAGCTATTTTTGTTTCCTGATTTTCACAAACAATTCAAAAAAACTTACGCCGACGATGTTAGAAGTTATATTCACATCGTCGGCGCATCTTTTGAATCCAGGAAAAGTTATTTAACCATTTTATTGCGGAGGCTGCATTATCGTTCCACAGTTATCGCACGTTCGCAAATCTTCGTTTTCGTAAAAGCGTTTGAAAACACCTTGAAACTGCGTCGTGATGTCATCGAGTTCAAAATATTCTTCGTAAAGTTTCTCGTTACAGTTTTCGCAAAACCACATCAGACCGTCTTTTTCGCCGTCGCGTCTTTTTCTTTCAATCACAAGCCCGACCGTGTTTGCGCCGCGCACCGGATTGTGCGGAACTCGCGGCGGAAGTAAAAAAATCTCGCCTTCGCGGATTGGCACGTCAATCGCTTTGCCGTCCTCCTGCATTTTGACGAGAATATCGCCTTCGAGTTGATAGAAAAATTCTTCGCCTTCGTCAAAGTGATAATCCTTGCGCGAATTCGGTCCGCCAACGACCTGCACAATAAATTCCGCGTCTTCATAGACTAACTTGTTGCCGACCGGCGGCTTTAGAAGATGACGGTGTTCGTCAATCCACTTTTTGAAATTAAAAGGTCTTTGTATTGGCATAATTTATTCTCCGTTTTGTTTTGTAAAAATTTCCACAATTTGTTCGGCTTCCATTTCGCCGAAATCGGTCATCAAGTTGGCAAGCAAAACGACGACTGTTTTTGATTTTTCGTTAATCAAAATAAAAGCGCGTCCACCGGCGATTGTGCCGCCGTGATGAAAAATGCGTGTACCGTCAGGTTTTTCTTTGATTCGCCAGCCGATTCCGACTTCGGTTTTCGCGCCATTTTTTAATTTCTGCGGAGTGAAAACAGTTTCGAGAGTTTTCTTTTTCAAAAATCCTTCTGACAGAAAAGCCGCGCCGAATTTTGTTAAATCTTCGGCAGTCGAAAGATAACCGCCGCTCGGCAGACGGTGGCGATTTTCGATTTTTTCGGCTTTGGTAAATTTCCCGTCTGTGCCGCCCGAATAAAATTCAGCGCGGTTTTTGATCGCCGCATCGTCCAGATCGCCCGTCGTGTTTTTCATCTGCAAAGGTTTTAGAACTTCGTCTTCGACCACACTTGCAAAATCCTTTTTTGCCGCCGTTTCAATTGCTGCGCCGATCAAATTATAACCATAACTTGAATAAAGATATTCTGTTCGCGGCTCGAATTTTAGTGGTTCATCTTTGAAAATCCGCAAACCGTCCGCCGTATTTTTATAAGTTTCGCCGCCGAAATTCATAAAATCCTTCATTTCATAATGCCTGATTCCGGCAATATGTCCGGCAAGTTGGCGAATCGTAATCGGAAATTGTTTCTGCGGAAACGCCGGAACGTATTTCTGCACGGGCGCGTCGAGATCAATCAAGTTTTTCTCGTAAAGCCGCATTAATACTGCGGCAGTCAAAAGTTTTGAAAGACTTCCGACGCGAAACTTTGTATCGGTTTTGACGGGCAGATTTTTTTCCAAATCGGCATTTCCGAAGGTTTCCGACCAGACGGTTTTCCCGTTTTGCCAAACGGCGATTTGCAATCCGGGCAGATTATATTTTTCCAAAATTTTCTGTCCCGCTTTCTTTGCTTGTTCCATTTGTTCATTCGGCTTTTGAGCAGCGACGGCGTTTGGCAAAAGAATCATTGAAATAGCCAACAAAATAAAAATGCGTATCATTATCATAAATCTACGGAGCGGTACAGCCTTTTGTTCTCGAAACTTTCTCAAGGCAATTTATAATTCTAAAACTTTATTCACAGTTCGCCAATTTCGCGCCGTCGCGGAAACTTTCAGCTTTTTGCCGATGTAATCTTTTCCGATTAAACTGTCTAAAACGCTGACGCGCAAAAGACAGAAAATTTCACGGTTACGGACTGCAAATTGTTCGTTTTCATTATTATTTGAAAGCAAAGCAGCACATTTTTCTTCCGACAGTTCTTCGTCAAGAAAGAAAACGTGCAAATCTTTGTCGTTTTCAAATTGCCCTTCAAACGGATTGTTTTTGACAAGTTGTTTGATTTCGTCAATCTTTCTCACCATCACTTTTATCGAAAGCGAAAATTCCTTTTCAATCGCGCTTTCGATTTTTGCGGCGAGTTTTTTATCGTCCGTTTTTGCGGTTTCAAAAATCACATTTCCGCTGTTGATGTAACTTTTGACGTTTTCAAAACCGAGCGAATAAAACATTTCGCGCAAGGTTTCCATTTTGATTTTATTTTTCCCGCCAACATTGATGCCGCGCAGAAATGCTGCATATTTCATAATTCCAAATTTTTGAATTCAGATTTTAAATTAAATCTGGAATCTTAAACAATCGTCGCAATGACTTTCAGCTCAATCGCAATAGGAGTCGGAAGTTTGTTAATTTCAACCGTCGTCCGGCACGGCTGATTATCTTTAAAGTATTCGGCGTAGATTTTATTATAAACTTTGAAATCATCTTTCATATTTGTCAAAAAAACCGTTACGTCAACTATTTTATCCCAACTCGTTCCCGCGTCTTCCAGAATATAACGCACATTTTGAAAAACCGAATGACATTGCGCTTCGATATTATAGGAAACTATCTCGCCGTTTTTATCCAATTCAACGCCCGGAATTTCTTTTGTTCCACGCGTCCGAGGACCAACGCCCGACAAAAACAAAAGATTTCCGACACGCCGCGCGTGCGGATAAAGTCCGACGGGTTCGGGAGCTTTGGTTGAATTGACAATATTTTTTTCGCTCATAACATAACAGTCTAGCAATTCGGCTCGACAAATTCATTTCGCGCTTTGTCCGAAAATAAAACTCCGTGCGTGTAAAATCGAAGTGGATAATCTTTGTCGAATTTCTCAATCAGTTCATTACACACTTCGATAATCGAATATTTGTTTTTAGAATTTATAAAATCTCCGACAGTTTTCAGCCAGAAAATTGTCAAAGTTTCGTGATACGGCATCTCTTTTGTCAAATCAACATTAAATGCTTTGAGTAAATTAAAGATTCCGTCGCGCATTTTCACCAACGAGGTTTCAAAATCGTGATGCCAAAGATAGTAAACTGCAACCGTTAAATGTTCGCCGTGCCGCCAATCTTCACGCGCGATTGTACCGTTTTCAAAACCGCACACAATTTCTAAAATTTCTTTTTCCGAATCGTATCTTTTCATAGATTTATCGTTTGCCGATTGAGTTTTAATTACATACAATTTAACCGAAACATCTTTTATATTTTGAGCAAAGAGAGATTAAAATTATGAACGAATTTTTAACCGATATAAAAACCATCCGCGCCCGCGCCCGCAAGGAAATTAACGAAGGCGCGGTTACACCGGATTACAAACTCGACAAAGACCAAGTTTGCAAAATTTTGAATGAAGCGTTGGCGACGGAAATCGTCTGTGTTTTGCGCTATAAGTTTCATTATTATATGGCTTCGGGCATTCACAAAGAAGGCGCGGCGGCGGAATTTCTGGAGCATTCCAACGAAGAACAGCAGCACGCCGATGCAATCGCCGAACGAATAAAACAGCTTGGGGGAAAACCGGAAATGAATCCGGCAGTAGTTGCCCAACGCGCCCATTCCGAATATGTCGAAGGCGATTCGCTCGCCGATATGATTAAGGAAAATCTTGTCGCCGAGCGCATTGCGATTCAAACTTACCGCGAAATGGTTCAGTATTTCGGCGAAAAAGACTCGACTTCGCGGCGGATGATGGAAGATATTCTCGCCGTCGAAGAAGAACACGCCGACGATATGGCGGATTTATTGTTCGCCGTCGAACCGGACAACGTCGAAAAGGAAAATAAACTTTATTTTCCCGATGAAATAACCGGAAAATCGGACGCTGGAGATGCCGTCAAAGAAGCAAACGCACCGAAAGCGCAAAAACCCGACAAAAAAAATTCGGGGAAAAAATCAGAAAACGGAAAGAAATCGGCGAAGAAAAAATAAATTTTAGATAGTAAACGCCTAAAAAATTTTACCGAAGAGGTGCAGAATCTTCTCTGCGCCTCTCTGTGCTTGTTATATGCTTCGGCAGTGAAAGCATTATTTTACGAGCAATACCAATTTTTAAAGATTTTCGAGCTTTTAAGCGGAAAAAACCACACTATCTTCAAAGGCTTCTTGTTACTACTGCGCTAATCTTTTATACTTTTGGCTCTATTGGAGGACTTTTTATTTAATGGTTGAAAAAGGTGTAGAAATTGCGCCGGCGAGCGGCAAACTCGGAATTTTACTGGTCGGACTCGGCGCGGTCAGCACGACATTTGTCGCTGGCATCGAAGCGATTCGCAAAGGAACGGCAAAGCCAATCGGCTCTTTGACGCAGATGGGAACAATTCGGCTCGGCAAGCGGACGGACAATCGCGTACCGATGATAAAAGATTTTGTGCCGCTCGCCGGTTTGGACGACGTTGTGTTCGGTGCGTGGGATATTTTTTCGGATTCGGCGTATGAAGCCGCGCTACACGCCGGAGTTTTGGAAAAATCGCTGGTCGAAGATTTGCGCGAGCAACTCGATTCTTTGAAGCCAATGAATGCGGTTTTTAACCAAAATTACGTCAAGCGTTTGAACGGCACAAATGTCAAAGAAGGCAAGAATAAAATGGAACTTGCCGAACAGTTGATGACCGATATTGCGAATTTCAAAGAGGAAAAAGGCTGTGAAAGACTGGTTATTGTCTGGGCGGCTTCGACGGAAATTTTTCTCGAACAATCGGAAATTCATCAAACAATCGAAGCGTTTGAAAAAGCGATGTATGACAACGACGAACGCATCGCGCCTTCGATGATTTACGCTTATGCGGCGATAAAATCGAAAGTTCCGTTTGCCAACGGCGCACCGAATTTGACGTGCGATATTCCCGCGCTGACGAAATTAGCCGAAGACAACGGCGTTCCGATTTGCGGCAAAGATTTTAAAACCGGACAAACTTTGATGAAAACGATTCTCGCGCCGGGTTTAAAGTCGAGAATGTTAGGTCTTGACGGTTGGTATTCGACAAATATTCTCGGCAACCGCGACGGCGAAGTTCTGGACGATCCTGAAAATTTCAAAACCAAAGAAGAATCGAAACTGTCGGTGTTGGAACATATTTTGCAGCCGGACGTTTACCCCGATTTATACAAAGATTTTTCGCACGTCGTCCGCATCAATTATTATCCGCCGCGCGGCGACAACAAAGAAGGTTGGGACGCGATAGATATTTTCGGCTGGCTCGGCTACAAAATGCAGATCAAAATTGATTTTCTGTGCCGCGATTCGATTCTCGCCGCGCCGCTCGTGCTTGATTTGGCGTTGTTTATGGATTTAGCTCAGCGTGCAAAAATGAAAGGCGTTCAGGAATGGCTTTCATTTTACTTCAAAGCACCGCAAACCGCGCCCGGACTTTACCCGGAACACGATATTTTTATTCAATTGATGAAATTAAAAAATACTCTGCGCCATTTGCAAGGCGAAGATTTGATTACGCATTTAGGTTTGGAGTATTATGATTGAGAATTCGATGTAAAATAATGATTCTTAATGATCCTTATAAAAGGAGATACTATTATGAAACTTCTAAACACGGTTTTTATCTTGATTTTGGCATTTGGCTCTTACGCATTTGCTCAAAATACAAACACAAATCGCCAAAAACAATGGCACGTATCTGAAGCATATGTGGTTTTAGTAAAAGAAAAAGCACAGGCAAAAGGCGATTTGTATGAAGCGGAGCGAAATTTTACATCCGAAACAATTCAGGTTAAAACTGCCGCACTTCGCGTTGCACTTATTGACCGCGAAGTTAAGAAACTTTCCCGGACGAATGCTCAAAATGCAATAAAATTCAGCGCGGCATTCGGAGATTTACTACTGACCAAAATCCAGTATGAAGTTGAACTTTATGAATTGCGGCAAAAATTCTCGCCTGAATATGTCGCCGTTAAAAAGAAAGAAATTCAATTAGCATCGCTAAGGAGCGATATAAATCAGATAAGCAAAAATCTTCGCTGATTTCGATACCGGAAATAATTCGGCAATTCTTTTACTCGACAGCAAAACTGATATTGACGACCGCCGTTACGTCTTTGTCTATCGAAGACGTATCATTGATGCCGTAATCGGAAACTTCCGTCGAATCCGCCGCCGTAATCTGCATTACGCCCATTCGCGCCGAGCGCAGCGTGCCGATTTTATTGCCTGTGCTGTCGGCAATTCGTTCGGCGCGTTCCTTTGCGTCTTTCGCCGCTTCGCCGAGCATTTCAATCTTCAAATCGCCGAGCTGCGTGTAATAATACTGCGGCGGATTCGATTCGATCAGAATTCCCTGATTAATCAGTTCAGTCGCTTCACGCGCAATCTGTGCGATGCGGTCAACGTCGTTTGACCTGACTTCGACTTGCTGCCGCAAAGAATAGCCGGTAATTTCAGCCGTTTCGTTACCGTTCGCGTCGCGTCCTTTTAAAGTCGTTGACGAAATTGAAGAAACCGTGATCTGATTTTCAGCGATGCCTTTGCCGATCAAATACTTTTTAATCAGCGGAATATTTTCGGAAAGCTGCTTGTAAGCATCAGACAATTGCGGTGCTTGATAAGAAACTCCGGCACTCCAGACGACCAAATCCGATTTGATGCTTTTTTTCGCCGAACCCGTAACCGTGACGGCTTCGTCGCCGCTTTTTTTATGTGTGTATGCCCAGCCGATTATCAAAGACGATACGACCAAAGCTATCGCTAAAGCTAAACCGGCGTTAAATAAATTTTTGTTTTTTTCTTCGTTCATTTTTTAATTCCTCCTGTAAACTTTGTTGATTAAACAAAATTTAGTAATTTGTTTATACGGGGCGCAACACGAAGTAAAGCTGTGGAAAACCACACAATTTTTGACGGAAACCGCGCTTTTGAAGAATTAATTTTAGAATTTGAGAGAAAAGCGTGAAAATGGATTTTGAAAAGCGATTTTGTTAAGATGCGAATGTTTAACAGAATATTATAAATTGAATTTGTGAACTAAACCCGTAAAATTGTCGTAGAATTTACTGATATGCCCAAAAAATTCGACACAAATCCGCTTGATCCTGATTTTCCGAACAGAGTCAAAGAAGCGCAAACCGAAATTTTGCCGAATGCGAATGCACCGACAAGAAAGTTTGCTCAAACAGTTGACACGGAAGAGCAAACGCGAAGTTTTGAGACGGCGAATTTTTCTTCTTATACGTCGCCGTATGACTCTCAGCAAGTTCCGAATGTTTATCAAACCGCGAGTCGCAATGCAGATGTCGAAAATTCATCTTCGCGCAAAGTGGCGAAAATCGGTTTGCCGGAAAATATTTTGATTGCTCTGCCTTATCTGCCTTATATTGGTTTGGTTGCGGGTTTAATCGAGTTGCTCGTAGTGCCGAAAAGCGAAACAAAAGTGCGTTTTCACGCCGCGCAGGGACTTGCCGCACATCTCGCAGTCTGGCTGGTTACGACGATCTTGGGCGGCATCGGGCATATTCCCGGACTTGGTTTGGCAGAAGCGGGAAATTGGATTTTTCAAATTATAACGACGGTAATGCTGCTTATTTTCGCTCTCAAAGCGTGGCGGGGAAAACCCGTGCATATCGAATCGGTTGACAGTTTGACGGAATGGCTTGAGGAAAAAATCAAATCACAAAATTAATATTTAAGCGTTCGTTTGAATTTTACGCCATCATATTTTTTCAGCGTAAACAACAAATGTCGGAACTACAAAAAGAAAATACGGACGACTTCGCCGTACATTTTTTAGATTGTTTCGCCTGAAAAATTCCGCGTATTGTCCCGAATGGCGAATGTCGGCGACGGCGATTCTGCCGCCTTTTTTCAAAACACGAACGATTTCGGCGAGTGCTTTTTCGCGCTCGTTTTTTTCATAAATGTTGTGCAATGCGAAGCTCGAAACGATAACATCGAAAGTTTCGTCAGCAAAAGGCAGATTTCTCGCATCGGCATCTTTTAATTCGACGCGATTGCCGACATTTTCGGCTTTTATATTCTTCAAAGTCGCTTCCGGCGAATTTCCTGCTTGATCTACTTTTTGCCAAATATCAATCCCGACTGCTTTGCCGGTTTTTAACTTTTTAGCTGCGCCGATCAGCATTAAACCGTGTCCGCAGCCGACATCCAAAACTTGTTCATCGCCGCGCAAATTTAATGATTTGATTATTCTATCGCGCAAACGAAGTTTGAAAAACAGACTGGCTAACAGCATTACGCAGCCTGTCAAAATCAGCGCGATTCCCGTCCAAATAAACGGCAATTTGAAGATTAGCGAAACGACGCTGACCAAAACTCCGATGATGAGCAGATTTCTGACCACCGTCGGCGCATCAATTCCATAATTTGGTTTCGCCGTCATCATTTTACAAATTCAAACTCGCCGAACTTTTCGGGAACGTGAAAACTCGCTTCTTTTGTAAAAGTCGGCGACCAAGCCAGATAACCGCGCGTCGGGTCTTTGCCGACACACCGCAGAATATTTCCGAGCCAAACGTCGCCTTTCTTCGGCGTTTTGCCAAACGCTTTCCACTCGACTTTTATCGCCATCAAGACCTTTTCTTTTTTGATTTTCGCCGCCGATTGCATTCCCGAATGATAATCCCAATCAGTAATTCGTTCATCCGGTTTTTGATAAATTCCGAGATCAATCCATTCGCCGTTCGGCGCGATTTCAAACTCGAAATAATGCCGAAAATCATCTCTGTTCGGCGCGAGAAAAATCTCGCAAACATCTCTGTCCCAAAGTCCGCGCGTTTTCGATTTCAAATTCGGCGTATCGGAAATAATTAAAGGTTCGGTTTGATTCGCTTCAAAACGAACATAAATCGCGGAATCCGACCACAAAAGTTTCGCCTTAAAGCGTTTGCCGTCCGGCGCGATTTCGCCCGACCAATATTTTTTAATCGAAGCATCCTTCGCCTGTTTCCACGCTTTATTATTGAGTTCGTTGATTGAAAAATCGTTTTTAACGTGTGTAATTTTTATTTTGTCGGTCATTTTAGCTTGCGAAAAACCAAGCGCGGCGGAAAGTTGAAGCAAGAGAAAAGTTAAAATTAATCGTTTCATATTGGAACGCGCAATTTGCCGATTTTACCGAACTGACTTCGCCTGAATTAATTTACTGTGAAAAAATTTCAATAATCTTTGCCTGAACTTCTTCAAATTTTTTCTTTTTCAAACTTCCGATTCGGTAAAGAACGATATTTGAATCAGCCGTAAAAATTCTGTTCGGTCTGATATTGCTGTTTTGTTTTAGATTGCCGTCGGCAAAATCGCTGTTTGCTAATGAAATCGCGTAATTGTCTTTAGCTTTCTGACTCGTAATCAGACAAACGATGATGTCGTCACCGAAAAGATTAGCGATGACTAACGCGGGACGCTTTTTGTTGGCGGTCAAATCGGAAAATGGAAACGGCAGCACGACCACCTCGCCTTTTATAAATTTTCCCACGCTTGATCTTCCTCCGGCGTATCCCAATCTTTCGCCAACGCGCCTTCCGACGCAAACATCAACTCTTTCGCCGAAACGTCCGACATCTCGAAATCTCGGTCAGCCAAATACGAAACGAAATGATAAACCGCCGTCAATTTGTCTTCGGAAAGCGTTTGCAGCTTGCTGTCAATTTCTTCAACCGTAATCGTTTGCATATTGTTTTCCGTGCCGATTATAAACTTATTTCCTCGAATTCCAAATCGTTTTCGCTGCCATTTTCGCCAGTTTCCACGTTCTGTCAAGATCAATTTTGCCGTCTTCGGTGTCGCGTCCTAAAAGTTTATCGGTCAGCATTTTACGCAAATCTTTGCCTTCGCGTTTGAACATAAATTCTTTGGCGTAAGGTTTCGCCGTTTCAAAGAAGTTGAATTCCGGGTCGGTAATAATGCCGATGCCTTCGAGCGTCATTAATGCCCGCATAATGTAGGTGAAATTCGACGGCAGACGAAACGGATAATCGTACATTACATCGGCTAAATCGTAGGTCAATTCCTTGAATTTCACGTCTTTGAGTTTCAAATCGAGATGCAGCGCGAACATTTTTATGACGACTTCTTTAATACGATCTTCGTCCGCGCCGGGTTTTAAGAAATCCAGATCAATCAAATCCTGCGCGATTCCGGGCGCGTCTTTGGCGACGACGTGCAGAAATGCGTCAATCATTTTCGCCTGCAATTGCGGCGTAATTCTGCCGACCATTCCGAAATCGAAAAACGCGAGTCGTCCGTCCGGCATCACGAGCAAGTTGCCCGGATGCGGATCGGCGTGAAAAAACCCGTCTTCGAGAAGTTGTTTCAGATAAGTTCTGATTAAAAGACGGTTGACCTTTTCGGACGAAACATTTTTAGCTTTTAATTCTTCGAGCGACGTAACCTTCGTGCCGTGAATAAATTCCATCGTCAGGACTTTTTTGGTCGTCGCGTTCCAGTAGATTTTCGGAACGTGAACATTCGTCCATTCCTTAAAGTTTTCCGCAAAGCGTTCGGCATTTTTGCCTTCCGCCGCGTAGTCCATTTCTTCGTGAACCGTTTCGTCAAATTCCCTGAGCATTCCCGCCCAATCCGCGTTTTCACTGAGCGACGGAAAGCGTTCGGCAAACTTTGCGACTTTCCGCAAAATTTCGATGTCACCTTTGATGATGCTGTCTAAATTCGGACGCTGAACTTTGACCGCAACTTCTTCGCCCGTAAAAAGTTTGGCGCGATAAACTTGTCCTAAACTTGCCGCCGCAATCGGTTCGATGTCGAATTCTTCATAAACTTCGTTGATTTTGCGTCTTAATTCCTTTTCGATTCGCGCAAAAGCGATAGAATTCGGAAACGGCGGCACATTATCTTGAAGTTCACCCAACGCTTTGACAAACGGCAAAGGCAAAAGATCAGCACGAGTTCCTAAAGATTGTCCGATTTTGATAAATGTCGGACCTAATTCGATTAAATTTTCTTTGAGCCAGACAGACTGCTTTTCTTGGTTAAGTTCTTTGTTTTTCTCATTTCCGATAAAAAACCAGTGCAGCAGCAAAATAAAATCGTGAAAAAATCCCAGATTTGTCTGATGAACTCTTTCGCCGAGTATGGCAAACCAACTCAGTTTTCGCGCAATCTCCATTCGGGCTTCGGCTTGTTTCCATTGCTGCGCGTGGTGCATATCGTATTGGTCGAGATAAAGATACAACGACAACATTCCAATCACGCGCGAAACGTGAAAAAGCCGCAGATAACCGCGCAAACCTTCGTAATTTTGCTCGACTTCAGTTTCTTTTTCGATTAAAAGTTTTTCTTCGGCGATTAGTTGTTCATTGGAAATATGTTTAGCAATCGGCAGATTTTTTGCCGGCAAAAGCGCATGATGAGCATTTACACCGTTACCGTTTTCAATCACAGGTTCAACCTTTTTTTCCAAAGTCGCAATTTGTGTATTTTCTTCCATCGTTAAATCTTTTTGCATAATCTACGATTAGAATCGCAAAATCACGCTCAGTTTGCAAAAGTTTTCACAAACTGAAAAGATAATTTTTATTATTTATTTAAAAGCTAAACTTCTTCGATAAATAAATAGATGAAAAACATAGATTCAAAATCGCATCTGCGCACCAAATCGGTTTATCTTTTGGTCCACGTTTATACGGACGGTTCGGTTGCGGTTTCGATGAGCGCGGTATGGAACAAGGCGTAAATACAAAAATCGCGCAGGTCGCCGCAAAAGTTTTTTCAATGCCGGGTGAGCGCGTGAAAATTCACACGACAAACACTTTGCGAATTGCAAATACTTCGCCAACTGCCGCTTCCGCCGCCGCCGATTTGAATGGCAAAGCGTAGATGATGTTTCATTTAAAAACGGATTTGTTTTCCGCAACGGCGAAAGCACTAATTTCGATTGGATAACAATCATCAATGAAGCACATATAAAGATTTTAAATATTTCGGCGTTCTCGGAAGCAAAGCGAAGATGAAAACTTTATTGAGAAATCTTGAAAAAGAAGGTTTCGACGCGGAAAGATTAAAGAAAACTCACACGCCAATCGGTTTGCCGATCAACAGCCGCACACCAGAAGAAATCGCCGTTTCGATTGCGGCAGAGATTATTGCGGTGAAAAATGAAGTGATTTGATCTTTGGGAACGGTCGAAATATGTTATTGCTAAACTCTACTATTTGCCGTTTAACTGAGAGATGCAAATAATTTTTCTAAAACTAACTTCACAGCTAAAATCTATTGAAAAAGGATTCATCAATTTCAATTTCTTCGACAATCTTTGTTTTCACGCCCAACGAAAATTCTTTTAACTTTTCGCCCAATAATTCACCGACTCTAAAATCATATCGTCTTTGGCATCCGTCAACCCGGATCGCCGTCGAAAATAGATGCTTTGTTGATGCGAATAATCGAGTATTTGTCTGATAAAGCCTAAAATATCGGCATCCGAAATTCCGTCCGGCTTTATTTCCGGGCGCATCAAAACGTCCAAGTATTCAAGATAAAGCGGAACGGAAACGGCTAATTGAAATTGCGCCGACGGCAGCATCGAAATCAGGGCGAAAGACGCGCCGCGGTTTGAACGCAAAACCGCCGCTAAAATGTTTGTATCGAAAACTACACGCAAGATTTTATTTGTTTGAAGGAATTAGAAAGATTTCACAACAAATCCGCTTGGACTTAGTTCGACATTTAAGTGATTATAATCTCCATATTTTGCCAGTTTAAAGAGTTCCAAAAATCCATCATAACGCTTTGAAGGAGACTAATAAGCATAAGTGCCGGGAAAATCGGAAATGTTTTCTTCATCCGATTTTCCTAAAATTTTTTCAATTTCAGTTCTGTTCATACCGACCTTAATTTGTGAACTGACATTTCCTATTTTGTCAGAATAATTTCGATATGAGATAAACATCGTTACAAAAAGTGAAGAAATCGCCAAAAAGATAAAAAGAAAAATACCAGCAAAATGTGTGACAAATTTTTGCTTCATAAAAATACTCCACAGACATTATAATCTCAAAAATTTAATTTCTTCAACACTTTTCGGATTTTCGAGTGCCGACAAATCGCCCGCGTCTTCGCCTAAGTATGCCGAACGAATCAAGCGGCGCATTACTTTCGCGTTGCGTGTTTTCGGCAGTGCGGAAACGAAATGAATCCGCGACGGCGTGAGCGGTTTGCCCATATCTTTGGCGACGACGGCTTTTAAATCTTTTTCGAGATTTGTAAGTTCGATGTCGTCCGTCAACACGCAAAATGCGACCATTGCGGTTCCTTTTATCTCGTGCGGAACGCCGATGACGGCGGCTTCGGCGACTCGTTCGTCGGCGACGAGAAGACTTTCTATTTCGGCGGGACCGACTCGTTTTCCGGCGACATTCAAAGTGTCGTCCGAACGTCCCAAAATATACCAATGTCCGTCCGCGTCCTTCATCGCAAAATCGCCGTGAACCCAGATTTTTTCAAATCTTGACCAGTAAGTTTCGAGATAGCGTTCGTTTTCCCTCCAAAAACCGCGAGCCATTCCGATCCACGGTTTTCTGATCGCCAATTCGCCGACTTCGCCCGCCGGAACGGATTCGCCGTCTTCGCCGAGAATGTCCGCGTCAATTCCCAGACACGGCGCGGAAAACGAACCGGCTTTTTGCGGCAGAAGCGGATTTCCCATCAAAATCCCGCCCGAAATTTCCGTGCCGCCGGAATAATTGATAATCGGCAATTTTGAATCTCCGACTTTTTCAAACAGCCAATACCAAGGCGCGGGATTCCAAGGTTCGCCCGTCGAAGCGAACGCTCTCAATGAAGAAAGATCGTGCTTTTTCGGCAAATCGTCGCCTTTGGTCGAAAGCACACGAATCAGCGTCGGCGAAATTCCGAGTATTTCGACTTTGTGTTTCGCGCAAAATTCCCACATTCGATCAGCATTCGGATAATCGGGCGAACCGTCATACAAAACCATCGTCGCGCCGTTGAGCAACGCGCCGTAAATCAGCCAAGGTCCCATCATCCAACCGATGTCCGTTACCCAAGAAATGCGCGTCCCACGTCCGACATCCGTGCCGAAAGCCATATCCTGCGCCGCTTTGACCGGAAACCCGCAATGAACGTGCGCGATCCCTTTCGGTCTGCCCGTCGTGCCAGAACTGTAAAGAATTATCAGCGGATCGTTTGCGTCGGTTGGTTCAAGATTTGCTTCGGAAGATTTTGTTTCACCTACTCTTAACAATTCAGCCCAAGGAATTGCTTTGAGTTTATACTTCGGCGGAATTTTCATTGTCATTTTAATCAATCTGCCACCGCCAAAGGCATTTTTTGATTCTTCGGGTTTTTGCGGTGGTTGCGCTTTGATTTCATTTATTGCTTTTTCAATTACCTCTTCATCAATTTTATAACCTTTTTCTTGCAGAAAACGAATGATTTCTTGATGCGAAACATAGGGCGAAAGTTCTGAACGCTCCTCTGCGGAAAGTTCGTTAATATTTCTTCCGCCCATCCTGCTTTTTATTATTTCTCCATACGCATTTAAAATTTCGCGTAAGTTAAAGTCCGGGTATTTTGCATAAACCGCTAAATGTAAAAGACGCGATTCTCTTTGGTGTTTTAGATGAAACTCCCTATCTACATTGCCGATTACAAATACCTTTTCAATTGAATGACATTTTAACGCCGCCTCAAAAGCCGTTTTCAAAGCGTTGATTTTCTTCCCGCGTCTGGAAAATCCATCGCAAACGAAAAGTGATTTTGCCTTTACCGCATTCATTCTCGAAGCAATCGCCTCAATTCCATAACCTGAAAAAACAGGAACGGCAATCGCGCCGATTCGGTTGATTGCCAGAAGCGCAACGACCGTTTCGGGAATCATCGGCAAATGAATTCCAATCGCATCGCCTTTTCCCAAATCATTCGCCCGCAAACCTGCCGCGCAAAATTCGACTTGTTCGAGCAATTCTTTATATGAAATTTCTATTACTTCGCCTTCTTCGCCTTCCCAAATCATCGCCGCCTGATCTTCAATTTCCGTCCCGATCCAACGGTCAAGACATTGCGAAACGATATTCAAACCGCCGCCGACACACCATTTTGACCATTCGATTCCTTCCGAAGTGTCGAGCAGTTTTTCGTAAGACGGATCGAATTTTATATCGAGAAATTTCAAAACTTCATCGGTAAAACCTTCGACATCTTCGATTGACTTTTGGTAAAGTTCATTCCAATTTGAAACGCCCGTCTGCTGCATAAATTTTGTCAGTTGAGCGCGTTCAATTACGTCCTGTGTCGGTTTCCAAGCGATTGGCTGATTTTCCAGAATGTTTGTATCGTTCATAAATTTATAAACAAAATATCATAAAAAATGGAACAAAGTCAGATAAAAAATGTGTTGTAACAAGATTTTAAATAATCTAAAATTTATTGCAGCACTTGTTCGGAACGATTAAAACTCTATGAAAAGAACAAAATTTAAAGAACGTGTGGAAAACGCCCGAAACGCATTTTTTGACGATGAAGATTTTGACGTGAACGATTTTCTGAGTTGTCGAAGCCAAAACGAATTCTTGCAAAGCGAAGAATTTGAAGAAATCGCTCCTAAAAACAGTATTTTGGAAACAATTTTAAAGCAGGCTTTTCTGTTTCTACCAGGAACATTCCTTTTGTATATTTTAAGTATGGGTTTTACGGTAATGTTTTTGAGTTCGTTTGTGAACCCGTCGGGAATGACTCCGCAATTGGGATTTGTTTGGATGCTGCTGATATTTTTAGCGGCAACTTTGATGACGTGGCTCGGTTTGGGTGATGTGCGAAAGCCGAAACATCTTGTGATACCTGCTTCTATAATCAGCGTTGGTGTCATTTTGGGGATGGTCGGCGGTATTCTGGTAATGTTATCAAATGAATTTGAAAGAATTGTTTTTAACGATGCTTTTCCGCTTTATTTCTTTCCGCTGGCTTTAATTGTTCCGTTTTTAGCAAAAGGTTGGGTTGACAAGAAGAATGAAAATTAAAATTGTGAGAAAATAAGTTGAATAATGATTGAGAACGCCGCGCAGACGGCGTTTTCTATTGTTTCGATTATGTTTATAATAAAAACCTCAAAAAATTATGCGTAAATTTATTTATCAACTGCATTTGTGGCTCGGTTTGCTGGTTTCGATTCCCGTTCTGGCGTGGGCGTTGAGCGGTTTTTTGTATGCGCTGCCGAATACGATTGAAGGCGGAATTATTGAAAACATTGACGCTTCGCGGGTGAAAATTTCGCCGTCCGACGCGATAAGTAAAGCCAACGAATTGGCGGGAAAACAATTGCCGACGACCGCGCTGACTTTGCTGATGAAAAACGGCAAGCCGGTTTATCAATCAATCGGCGGACTTGGCGCAGATTCGATTTTTGTTGATGCCGAAACCGGAATTGCGGAAATGTCCGCGCCGCCTTCGCTGAAAACGCAGTTTTTCCGGCAGGCGCATTTTTACTTTTTCGCCGGTTCGTGGCAGGTTTCGCTGTTGATTTTATTTTCAGTTTTGGCATCGCTTTCGGCGTTGACGGGAATTTATTTGAATTGTGTTTACTGGTTCGGTGGACGAAGGCGTGCAAGAAATTCATTCACGCGGGCAGATTTGAACGGTTAAATTAAAGACGTTTGCCCGCTAATTACGCCAATAAACGCGAATTTGGGAAAAAACATAAGACACAAATAGATTTTTTGTTCGCGCAAATTCGCGTAATTAGCGGGCAAAAAAAATTCTGACAGCCAAAATTTTGGATCAAATAACAAGAATCAAGAACGGCTTTTTGAAGTTTGATACTATCTTTTTCTTGTTTTGCGGCATCTGAAACGATAGTCTTTCATTATCGGGAGTTAAAAATATGAAAACGATTTTGGCATTGGTGATTGTGCTTTTCAGCTTTGCATTTGCTTCGGCGCAAAACGAACAATCGCCGCTTCAGGAAAAGGAAATAAAATATAAAGACTGGACTTATAAAGCGGTAAACGACGATAAAAACATCAATTTGCGCAATTTTGCAAACGACAAAAAACTCGTCTTGGTTGTTTATTTCGCGCCGTGGTGTCCGAATTGGAAACACGAAGCTCCGTTTGCCGAAAAACTTTACGAAAAATATAAAGCAAAGGGTTTAGACGTGATTGGTGTCGGCGAATACGACACGGTTGATGCCATGAAAATAAATCTTAACGACAAAAAAATCACCTTTCCGGTCGTTTATGAATCAGAATCGAAAGACGCGAAACAGAAAACTCTGCATTATGATTATCGCAAAACGACGGGCGACACGCGCAATTGGGGTTCGCCGTGGAATATTTTTCTCGAACCGGCGAATTTGAAGAAAAAAGGCGATGTTTTGACGGAAAAAACTTTTGTCGTCAACGGCGAATTGATCGAAGCCGATGTCGAAAAATTCGTGCGCGAAAAATTAGGTTTGCCCGCCGAAGAAATAAAGAATAATGCAACGGCGAGCAAAACCGTTGAAGCGTGTGAAACGGAAAAGAAAATCGAAGTTTTCAAAAAACCTTAGTCTTAAACGTGAATATTTTGCAAATGTTGAAGTATCAAGAAGAAATCGAAAAGTTTGGTTTTACAACAGTTTCGCAGATAGTTGACGATGAGCAAATTAAAAATCTAATCGAAGATTTGTCTAAAATCAACACTTCTTCCGGTGAAAAAAAAAGCACGGTTTATGGCATAAGAAATCTTTTAAATATTTCTCCCGAAGTTCGGAAGTTGGCGGAAAACAAAAAAATTAAAGATTTGATTGAAAATCTAATCGGTAAATCTGCTCAACCTGTGCGGGCAATTTTTTTCGATAAAACTTCCGACGCAAATTGGAGAGTTCCGTGGCATCAGGATTTGACGATAGCTGTCAAAGAAAAACGTGAAACAGAAGAATTTTCAGCTTGGACAATAAAAGCAGGAATTCAGCACGTTCAGCCGCCCGTTTCGATTTTAGAGAAAATGCTGGCGATTCGTATTCATCTCGATGATGCAGATCAAACTAACGGCGTGTTAAAGGTTTTGCCAAACTCGCACAAAAACGGGCGATTGAGCGCATCTGAAATTCAGAATTTGAAAAAGGTAAATAAAATTAAAGTATGTGACGCTGAACGCGGCTCGGCATTTTTGATGCGTCCGCTTTTAGTTCATTCGTCTTCGTCCGGCACAAATCCGGCACATCGGCGCGTAATTCACATCGAATTTTCAGCAGAAAGTTTGCCGAATAATTTGGAGTGGTATGGCTCGTAATATTTTATTCACAATTTACATATTCATATTTTCTTCGCTTGCCTTCGCGCAATCGGGGCGCGTTAAACCGTCTGAAACGCCCGCGCCGAATCCGAAACCACACGTCGTTTATCTTCCGACACAAAATAAACCGGAAAATCCGAACCCAAATGTTTCGCCAACGCCGCCAAATAAAATCGGAGAAAACGAAGGCGATATTATCAGTGTTGATTCGACCCTAGTGCCGATTCCAGTTTCGGTAATTGACCAAAGCGGGCAAGCTGTTACAAATCTTAAACTCGAAAATTTCGATTTGCAAATTGACGGCAAAACGGCGGAAATCAGTGAGCTTTCGCGTTCGGATACGCCTGTGCGCCTCGCGCTTTTGTTTGATAACAGCTCGAGCGTAACGATTGCGCGTGAATTTGAAAAAAAGGCGGCGATTCGATTTTTCAAAAAAGTTTTGCGTCCCGACGAAGACCTCGCCGCGCTTTATTCGGTGCAGACGGGAACGCGGCTTGAACAGCCTTTGACGAAAAATGTTTCGCAATTGACGAGCGCGATTGAAAATTTTCCCGTTCCGGCGGGCGCAACTGCATTGCTCGACGCGATCATAACCGCCGCCGAATATCTGAAAACGGTGCAGGGACGGCGCGTTATCGTGATTGTTTCCGACGGCGAAGATACGATTTCGGACGCGACTTTTGATGATGCCGTCAAAGCCGTGCAAGCCGATAATTGTCAGGTTTATGTCGTGAAAACGAAGGATTTTGAAAATTTCAAACGCACCGGACAGCGCGTTGGAAACGCCAATATTCGCGCACTTTCGGCGGAACATCGGATGCAGGAAATCACGGCGCAAACCGGCGGCGCGGTTTATTCGCCGATTGACGAAAAAGAATTGGATCAGGCGTTCAACCAAATCTCCGCCGAACTTTCACAGCAGTATATTCTGAGTTATTATCCTGAAAACCCTGATAGAATCGGACAATTTCACGACATTTCTCTAAAGATAAAAGACCGCGAAAACTTAAATATCCGCACACGCAAAGGCTATTATGTTCTTAAAAAGTAAAGGCAGAAACCCGCGCGTTAGAAAGGGTGCGATTCTTTCGTTTTGCACCCTTTCTAACGCGCGGGTTTCTGCCTCAGCGTTAATCGCGGACGAGAATATTGTACGATTTGATTTTTGAATTTAACGTCGTCGCATTCAAACCTAAAAGTCGGGCGGCGCGTGATTGATGTCCGCCGGTTTGGTCGAGTGCGCGGCGAATCAAATCGGTTTCAAAACGGCGCACTTCTTCGTAGAAATTCACACCGCGCGAGATGTCTATTTCGTCCGAACTTCCCTCGCTGTCAATTATCATTTCCTGTGCTAAATTCGGATCGCGGACTTCGGGACGCAGACATTCGACCGTAATTTCGTCAGTCGGCGCAATGACGACGGCGCGTTCGATGATGTTTTCGAGTTCGCGGACATTGCCCGGATAATAATAATTTTCCAGCAGAGAGAGAACTTCGGGCGACATACTTTCGGAAATTATTCGCCCGTTTTCTTCATTATATTTACGAATAAAATGTTGAGCGAGCGGCAAAATGTCTTCGCGGCGTTCACGCAGCGAAGGAAGTTCAATCGGCACAACCGATAGACGATAATATAAATCCTCGCGGAAAGTTCCGTTTCTGACGGCTTCTTTCAAATCAACATTGGTCGCGGCGATGATTCGCACGTCAACTTTCGTCAAAGTCGTATCGCCAATCGGCGTAAATTCGCGTTCCTGAATGACACGAAGAAGGCGAACCTGAGTTTCCGGGCGCAAATCGCCGATTTCATCAAGAAAAATCGAACCGTTATCGGCAACTTCAAAAAGACCTTTTTTGGCGGAAACCGCGCCGGTGAACGCACCTTTTGTATGTCCGAAAAGTTCGCTTTCTAGCAAATCCGAAGGAATATTCGAGCAATTAACGACGACAAACGGCATTTCGGCTCGCGGTGAAGATTCGTGAATTGATTTGGCAGCGAGTTCCTTTCCAGTTCCCGATTCGCCCGTAATCAAAACGGTTGAACGCGCCGGCGCAACTCTTTCGATTAAGCGAAAGATGCTTTCCATTTTCTCGGAACGCCCGATAATCGCGTCGCGTTTGACCGAGCGTGTCATCGCTTGCCGTAAAGATACGCGCTCTTCTTCTTTGCGGCGTTTTTTGATGCCTCTGGCAACCAGCGCAATGATTTGTTCGTTTTGAAAAGGTTTGCGAATAATGCCCGCCGCGCCTTTTTCCCAAGCCGAAATCGCCGTGTCAAAGGTCGCGTAAGCCGTAATCATCAAAACGACGGCTTCTTCGTCCAACTTTATAAGTTCTTCGAGCGCGGTCAAACCGCCCATTCCGGGCATCGAAACGTCCATCAAAACCAAATCGTAAGGCTTATTTTGATAGGCTTCGAGAGCTTCTTCGCCCGTTTTCGCCAGATCAACTTTGTAACCCGCGCCGGAAAGAATAGTTTCCAGCACATCGCGCATTATTTCTTCGTCGTCGCAAATTAAAACCGAACCTTTTTTCGCCATAAGTTATTGAATATATCAGAGTTTTGGGAAAATTTTTAATGCGAAGACGCGAAGACGCAAAGACGCAAAGTTTTTATAAAATAAATAAATAAAATTATCTTTTTCACTGCGCCTCTGCGTCTTCGCGTCTTTGCGTTAAAATAAAAAAAATGATTTACGACAAATTTGCTAAAAGTTACGACAAAGCATTCGCGCCGTTTGAACGGCGGTTTTTATCAAATTGGCGCAAAGAAACGCTTTCCTTTTTGCCGGAAAACTCGCGGATTTTAGAAATCGGCGCGGGAACAGGCGGGAATTTTCGATTTTATCCGTCGTGCAAAAAAGCCGTCGCCGGTGAAATTTCTTATAAAATGCTCGAAATCGCCAAAGAAAAAACCGATTCCATCGAACTCGTCCAAGCCGATGCCGAAACTTTGCCGTTTGCCGCAAATTCTTTTGATGCCGCTTTTGCGACATTAGTTTTTTGTTCGATTCCGAATCCTACCGATGCTTTCCGTGAATTGCAGAGAATTGTCAAACCGAACGGCAAAATAATTTTGCTCGAACACGTTCGTCCGAAAGGTTTATTCGGGTATTTTTTTGATTTTCTGAATGTTTTTACTGTCGCTTTGATTGAAGATTATTTCAATCGCAACACGGCGAAGTTAGCCGAAAATTCGGGATTAGAAGTTTTGGAAGTCAGAGAAAAGGCTTTCGGCATTGTAAATTTGATAATTTGCGAAAATAAATCCAATAATTAAAAGATGAACTCTTTAGAACGCATCAGAGTTGCGACTCTGCAATATTTTATTCGCCCCGTTCAATCGTTTGAACAGTTTTATGAACAAGTCGCCGCTCTCGTCGAAACCGCCGCCGATTATAAATGTCATTTGCTCGTTTTTCCCGAATATTTTACGGTTCAGCTTTTGACGCTCGGCAATATCAAACGTCCGATTCAGGAACAAATCCGCGATTTAGCGAAACAATCGCCGCGTTATGTGGAAATGTTTCAAAAACTCGCCAAAGACAACGGCATTTATATTGTCGGCGGCACGATTCCGGTGATCGAAGACGGCAACGATTCGATTTTTAACAAAAGTTTTATTTTCAGCCCGAACGGCGATTTCGGAACGCAGGGCAAACTGCATATGACGCGCTTTGAAACCGAAGAATGGAATGTTTCGGCGCACCAATCGCTCAAGGTTTTTGAAACCGATTTCGGCAGAATCGCGGTGGCGATCTGCTACGATGTCGAATTTCCCGAAATCACGAGAGAAGCGGCGCGGCGCGATGCGAATATTTTAATCGTGCCGAGCTGCACCGATGATCGGCAGGGATTTTTGCGCGTTCGATATTGCGCTCACGCCCGCGCCATCGAAAATCAAATTTACGTCGTCTGCTCGTCAACCGTCGGTTCATTGCCGCAAGTTCCCGCTGTTTCGCTGAATTATGGACAAGCCTCGATTTTAACGCCGTCGGATTTCGCTTTTTCGCGTGACGGAATTTTAGCCGAAGGAAATATCAATCAGGAAATGATGGTTATCGGCGAACTGAATTTGAAAACCATCAATGAATCGCGCACGAGCGGCACGGTTTTGCCATTAAATGACAGCAAACACACCGCCGAACTCGTTTCAAAAGTGGAGGTCATATCGCTTTAAAAAAATCGGAAATCATAGTTCGCCAAACCCGACGAGAAGATTTTTCCGAGATAATTAAATTAGGGTCAAGACTAGATAAGAATTTATGTATAATAGTTAAATCCAGTTATGACAGTAACATACAAGCAATTTGTTCGCGCCAAGATTTCTAAGGCTAAATTTCGTCAAATCTTGCGCTCTTTTGCGCTTGATTTGACCGC
>JBBSIE010000019.1:0-45421 GCA_038232235.1 Pyrinomonadales bacterium
ATTGTGGACTGACAACATACTATATCCATACCCCCCAATTCCTAGAAAAAGAGCTGTAAGTAATGATATAATAATGCCAAACGTGAAATCGGACACGAATGCAAGTATAAATTCTTAATCTACCTTGTGTCAAGTAGATAATTACCTAAAATTTTCCCGTCGTGCCAAATCGCCAAACCGCACGGCGTGTCAAATTTTGCCTGAATTGCTTCTCCGTCGGCAAAACCTTGTTCGCTTCCGGCGAGCGTCGAAACCACACCGTTTTCGATGACGCGAATTTTGTCGTTGTAAGTATCGGCGATGTAAATTTTGTCGTCTGAAACGGCTACGCCAATCGGCGCATTAAAAAGTGCGGTTTTTGCATCGCCGTCGGCAAAACCTTTTTTATTTTCCACGCCCGCCACGATTTCGACTTCGCCCGTTGTCAAAATCTTTTTTATCGTGTTCGTTCCCGAATCGGCTACGATTAAATCGCCGTTTTTATCAAAAGCAATCGCCGACGGCGTGTTTAGTTTGTCTGTTAAAACTTCCGCGTTTCCGTTTTTCGCCACGCGCCAAATAGTTCCCTTTTCGCCGTCTGAAACATATAAAATTCCGTCTTTCACCGCCAAACCGAAAGGCTCGCCGAATTCCTTATTTATTCCGGCGAAAGTGTGAGCTTTTTTAAAAGGAACAAACTCAGATTCGCTTTTCCGACAGGAAGAAACCAGCGAAAATAATACTGCTAAAATTAATAATCGGCTGAAAAATGAAACATTTGGACAACTCGAAATAATGAATTTTTGTGTGTATTTTTGAATCACGAAAAGATTTTGAAATTAAAGCTATGGTAAAGACAAATCATCGGTTTTTTGTTATTATGACGGCACAGAATAAAATTTTACAAACCAAAAGGAGAAAAAAATGTTTTCGTTAGAAGATTTATTAGGACAGCAGCAAGGCAATCAGGCGGTTGATCAAATCAGTCAGATGCTCGGTTCAAATCAAACCGTTACAAATTCGGCAATTCAAATGGCATTGCCGATGATTTTAAGCGGACTCGCAAATCAGGCTTCGACACCGCAGGGCGCGGAAAATCTTAACAATGCCATCGAACAAGACCACAGCGGCGGGCTTCTCGACAATTTAATGGGTTATCTCGGCGGCGGAATGTCTCAGCCGCAGGAAACCAGCCGCGAAACCGACGGCACCGGAATTTTAGGTCATATTTTCGGACAAAAACAGGGCGCGGTTGCTCACGAAGTCAGCAAAAACACCGGCTTGGATGTCGGACAGGTCGCCAAACTTTTAATCACGCTTGCGCCCATTGTAATGGGTTATCTCGGCAAACAAAAACAACAGCAAAATCTCAGCGCGGACGGACTTTCATCACTGCTGCGCGGACAGCAGCAACAGATGCAAAGTTCCGGCAATCCGATGATGGATATGGTAACAACTGCTTTGGACAGAAATCAGGACGGCAGCGCGATGGACGATTTAGCTTCAATGGCGGCGAATTATTTCGGAAAATGAAAAGCGCAGGCTTTTCGAGTCCAATGTCCAAAATCAGTTGTCTTAAACTTTGGACATTGGACTTTGGACTCACTTTATTTTCGCGTTAAATCATCCGTGTATAATTCGCGGTAAACGCGATAATTGTTCATCACTTTGAAGACATAATTTTTCGTTTCACCAAAACCCACTTCGGAGGCGAAAATCGCTTCGTCTTTTGGTTTGCTTCTTTCCAGCCAACGTGCGGCATTTATTTCGCCGCCGTTATAGCTTGCCGCAATCGCCTCATATAAACCGTTAAACTGATTTTTTAAATCGGCAATGTATTCGCTTCCAATGGCGATATTTGTCCTCGGTGAATATAAATCGTCAGCCTCCATATTCGGAAAACCCGCGTCTTTGTTATATTTTACGGCGGTATCATAAACGAGTTGAAGAAGTCCGCGGGCGGCTGACGGCGATTTGGCGCGGGCGCGAAAACTGCTTTCCTGTTTCATAATCGCTAAAATAAAACGCGGATCAATTTTGCGCGGTTTGGCGTATCGCAAAATTTCGGCACGATACATTACCGGATATTCGCTCACGGAGCTGCTTGAAATAGAAGCCGCGCGATTGTTCGCCAAATCTTTCAAACCTAATTGATTTAATCTTTCAGTGGCGAGTCCGCCGTAATATGATGTCGGACGATCATAAATCGAAGAATAAACGCTAATCGCGTCGTTTTTGCGTCCGGCTTTTTCCAACGAAAACGCTTTCAGATATTTTATTTCGTCGGCACTGGTCATCGTGCCGTCAAAGTCATTTAAGCTCAAAGTCGCATCCGCCGCCGCAATCGCTTTAATCCAATTTTCGCGGTGTATTTCCATCCGCACACGCGCCTGCAGTGCATTCGTTTCAGTCGGCAAACCGGAAAATTTCACGCGCGTTTTATCAATCCAAACGTTTGCTTCATCATATTTTTTCAATTCGCGCAACGCATCAATCAAATTCAAATAAGCCGATTCGATTTTTTCGCCGAACGGAAACATAACCGCATATTGCTCATAAGTTTGCGCCGCTTCTTCATTTTTTCCCCAACGAATATAAGATGCGCCTTTATACGCCAAACCTTCGCGTCCTTCTTTCGTGTTGAGATAATCTTTGGTGAGTTTGTCGAACCAGAAAACCGCTTTTTGATAGTCCATTTCCCACATATAAGACCGCGCGATGCCGAACAGAGTGCGCGGCATCGCCGTCGTTACATCCGAATAATTATCCAAAATTTTCTGCCAATGTTCGCGGGCTTCGGCAAAATGGCGATTCGACATATAAACATCGGCGCGATAGAGATGTTCCCCGACTGATATAGTTTGCAGTTTGCCGTCCGCATCACGACTTGATTTATCCTGCGCGGTAACCTTTGCTAACGTCGCGTCATTATAATTCTGTGCAAAAGACGAAATGGTGAAAAGCGATATAAAAGCGAAAATTAAAATTGTTTTTTTCATAGTGAATAATTGGTCTGGGAGAAAGTCGGAGAATTTATAATAACCGATTTTTAGACGTGAGAAAAATCTTGGAAGTTGTAAGTGAAATAAACTAAAACTAATTCTGCTAAAAACCTGTAAATCTTTTTTGCTTTTCAACAAGGATAAGTTGACAAACAAAAATAACGACGGCAGTACACAATTAAGAAACTGTCAGACAAAAAAAGGGGAACTCCCTAAAGAGTCCCCCCGAAGTCAATTAAAATTGACCAAAGTCCTAGAAGATAAATTTAGCGCGAAACTGAATTGTCCGACCACTAAAATTACCAATGCTGTAATCGTTAAAGAGCGGGCTGTTAACATTGGAAAAAGCCGATGTTGTTGCGCCGACACCACCAATAGTAGTAATCCGCTGATTAAACAAATTAAAAATTTCCGTGCCGATTTGGATATTGTAACTCTCTTCACCAAATCTGAAATTCTTCAAAATTGATAAATCAGTCCGGTTGAATCCTCTTGACCGCAGAGTATTACGACCGGCAGTTGAACTTGCGCCCGGACCCGTTTGAATGTACTGTGCATTTGGGTTAGTAGCAATCTGAATCGGATTTCCGTTTTGATCAATTCTTCTTCCATCTGCCACGTATGCAACTATAGTATTTACAGCCGGGTCGTTGGAAATAACTGCGACCCCTCTTGCGTTTCTGACAACTTGACCGGCAGCATTAACACCATAGACAGCACTTCCTGTTCCGGCAGCGCCGTTCTGGTTTAAGATAGTGCGATCACCAGCACTATCAAAGTCAAGATTAGAATCAACACCTGCATTTGGCGTGAACGGCTGCCCGGATTGCGCCTGAAAAATCGGTGCTAAAACCCAGCCGCCAAGCAAGCCTTTTAACGCGCCGCCTCTACTGTTAAAAAGTGTTGGCGCAAAGTTTCCCGCAAATACAAAACGATGCGGAATGTCGAATGTAGATAGCGAATTCTCTCTTGATAAGTTAAAAATGTCTTCCGGGCGGCGCGGATTGACGCGACTCGTGAACAATTCGTTATCTGAATTAGAGAGGGTTTTGCTGAATGTATAAGCGGTTGTAAAACTTAAACCTCTAGAAACCCGGCTTGTCAAACTAACGGAACCTGAATCGTAATTTGAATTACCGACCGGCTCAAAAGATGTAACAAAACCGCCGAACTGTTCGTCAGGCGCGGTAAAAGCGTCTAACGGAAAAACTGTAACATCAGGACGAGCTTTGATATCACCGAGAGTTGTCAGCCCGGCAAGTTGTGCCGCTGACGGCGTACTTAGAAAGGTCGGAATAGTCAAAGCCGCTCGATTGGTCGTGCCGCCGTTTCGTCGTAACTGCACCGGAAGGTGACGGCTGCGTGTGCCAAGATAGCGCACTTCAAGGGCTAATTTTGATGTCAACGCCCGTTGATAACTCAATGCGAAGGCATAAATTTCACCAAACCTTTGGTCGGTGATATAACTTCCTGTTCCCGCCCGTGCCGAAGCGACGGTTTCCGTTTGCGGAATCAAATCTGGCGGGATACCGCCTTGTTGAAGAAAATTAGTGTGCAAATTCAAGCCAAAAGCCGCTTCAGCCGATGCGACATCGCTTTCTTGCTGTAACTGCGGAGGCAGTTGTAACAAAATCAAATTTTGAAAAACTTCAGTATATGAAGTGCTGAAGTTTCCGCGAATTGAACTTGCACGGTTTTCACCAAATAGAAAGTGACCTACACGACCGCCGAAACTTGGCGAGTAGGCAAATCCGACGCGCGGAGCAAAATTGTTTTTATCCGTTTTCGGAACTCTAAACTCAAGTACGCCGGGAATACTGGCAAGAGAGTTTAGAGTTTGCAGTTTGGAATCGCGCGGTAAGGTTACATACTCATAACGAAGTCCGAGATTAAGCGTTAAGTTCGGTGTTACTTTCCAGTCGTCTTGACCGAAAAAGTAATAATGCTGATTAGTTCCGACGAAAGAGCCGCTGCCAACTCCGCGCAAATCAACATTGGTTGGCGCACGATCTTGAATCAATTCGTCAAAATTTGTATAGACATAATCACCACGACCGCGCGGCAAAAAGAAGGAAGAGGTTAAAACGTCCCGAACGTCGGCACCAAACTTGAAGGAATGTGCGCCGCGAATGTAGCTGAGAGTATCAAAAACTTGGTAGCTGTTATCGCCGCCGCTCTGCGGTAGATTTTCGTTGGGTCCGAGAGAAAGATTAAGCGTTGCTACCGTGATGTTTGGGAAATCATTTAACGCCCCATTCTGCAACGGAGCATCGCTGGCAGCCCGTCTATATGCTAAACGAAGTTCGTTGACGAGAGACGAACTAAATACCCGCACGTATGTTGCGGAGAAAAGACGGGATTTAAATACATTATCATTATTGAAAGCAGGACCGCCATTACCTACCCCGACTCCTACAAAATCATCGTGGCTGTAGCGAAAACGAAATTGATTTCGTTCATTAGCATTGTAATCAATGTTTAGTTGATATTGATTATCTTGGCTTGTGGAAGGAATTATAACACTTACATTACCGAACCCAATTGGTGTGCCAAGCACATTTTGAGTAGTTGTTTGATTTTCTGCAAGTGTCAGATTGTTACGCAGTAGATTTACAACAAATTGACTGGCACCGGGTAAAGTAGCAATTTGTGCCAGCCCCGAAGAGGTTGGAGCTAAGAAGGTCGAGCTTGACCCTTCCGCACTATAAGGATTGCGTTGAAGCGCACCGAAGAAAAAGAGTTTATCTTTGACAATCGGACCGCTAAAAGTTAAACCGTAGCGCACATCTCTAAGACGCGGCAGTTCGGTGATCGCGCCGCTTTGAAGCGCGCGCTCTTCGGAAGTTGACGCGGCATTTAACTTTTGGTGTTGAAGATAAGTGAAACCTGAGCCGTGAAACTGATTTGTGCCGCTGCGAGTAATCGTTACAAATTGTCCGCCGCCGCCTTGACCGAATTCAGCGTTGAAATTATTGGTCAAAAGCGTAAATTCTTCAACAGCGTCCTGGATAACGCTGGTCGAAGGACCTGTAACCGACGGATCGTTATTTTCAATCCCGTCAACCGTAAAGATATTATAGCGCGGGCGAACACCGCCGACCGTACCGCCGCTTCCTGCTGTGCCGGCTGATTGTCCGACAACATTCGGCGACAGAAGCGCGAGTGCATTCTGGTTGCCAAAGATTGGCAGATTCTGCACTTGTTGGGTTTGGAAAGAACGTCCAAGCTGCGAACTCTCGGTTTGTACCAATGCTTCGCTGGCTGCCGTTACATCAACCACATTTGTTCCGGTGCCGCCGACCTGCAGTTTTACATTAACGGCTGACTCTTGATTGAGTGCCACCGTTACATCTTGTGTTACAGATTGAAAACCAGTGTTTTCAATAGTAATTTTGTATGCGCCGGGCAATACGTTTGGAAACAAAAACGATCCGGCTCCGGTTGTTTGTGTAGTTAGAGCCAACCCGGTAGTTTCGCTTTTTAGCGTTACATTTCCGCCTGAGATGGCTGCGCCGTTTGCGTCAAGTACCGATCCTGTTACGCGACCCGCAGTTACCTGTGCAAATGCCGATGTAACAAATAGGATAAAAAACGCAAGAATTGTAGCAAGTATGTTGACTTTTTTTAACATTTAAGTTATCCTCCAATTTTATTTTTTTCTAACGGTGCGCTTATAAAGCAAAAGTTGGCGTTCAACTTACGAATCATAGGTGCTGAACTTGTGTCAAGGCAATTAGAAAGCCAAGAAATAATTTGAAAATTTCAATTTTATAAAAAGCGTGTTTTCAATGTGTTACGATAAATATGGAGTCAATCCTGTAAATTTAGAAATTAAAAAAAACATTTTTTTTGGAAAAAAACCAAATAAATGAATTTGACAAAAACCGGAATTTATTGTCCACTGCAAATTTTGCTTACGAGTTGGCAGAGGTTTTGTGAATGAAAGGCAGGGAAAGTAAGTGCTGATAACAATAAAAGATGGAAAAGACGTATTTGCAAAAATACGTCTTGCTCGAAAGTATATCTTTCTTCAGCTTTCCAAACTCTGCACACCCGCGTATTTCTGCAAATACGTCAATCTCGTTTGAAATTGTTAGAAAATATAATTGCTCTGATCTTGATCAAAGAAAAACTTGAAGTTAAGGAATTAAAAGAATTCGGCTGTCGTGCGTTTCTACAAATTATTCATTTACCAAAACCAACACCGGATCAATGTCAGACGCTCGCCACGCCGGATAAAGCGCACCGAACAGACTTCCGCCAATCGCAATAATTATCGCGGTAATGATCCAACCTTGGCTGAATTCAAACTGTAAATCGAATTGTTTTTGAATTACATAAGCCGCGACAAACGAAACAATAAAACCGAGCAGAACACCGAGGATTCCGATCAAAAACGCCTCGCCTTCGATGACTTTGATAATGAATGATTTCGACGCGCCCAAAGATTTTAAAATCCCGATTTCCTTGCGTCGTTCGGTAATTGTCGTGTACATCGAAAGCAGGACGAAAATGGTGCTGACGAACGCACCGAGACCGACGAGAACGCGAAGAAATGTTTTTAATGCGGGAATTCTGTCCTGCGCGTTGATAATTAAATCGCTGGTTAAATTGATTTTATTGCCCGGAAGTTCTTGGTTTATTCGTGCGGCAACCGTGTTAATATCGGCATCGTCGTTGAGTTTAACGAGAATGAATGTGCATTTATTCGGCGATTCGAGCGCGTCCTGCATTGCCGTCAAAGACATTTTGATTCGCGCGCCAGAAGGCGGCGAGAAAACGCCGACGATTTTATAAGGACGGCTGAAAAGCTCTATCGTGTCGCCGATTTTCAATTTATCGTCCTTTATTTTGCGCTCGTCCACGATAACTTCATCATTAGCAACGGCGGCGCGACCTTCAACGATCTGCATTTCGTTCATATCCGCGAACGGCTGCCATTCAACGCCGTTAATCCACTCAACGCCCCACCGCGCTTTCGTGTTCGGCGTGATATAGCGAATAACCGGAACAGTTGATTTAACGCCTTCGATTTCAAGCAATCGGTTCGCGTAAGCCGTATTGACGTTGGCATTTGAACTTTGCAGTTCCATCGCGCCCGGACGCGTGAAAACGATTTCCGCCTTCCAATTCGACGCACGTTTGACCATATTTTCGCTCATTCCGCGCGCCAAACCGGTAAAAAGCACTACCAACACAACGCCGAGCGCAACACCGACAATACTTATCAATGAGCGAAACGGGCGCGTTCTTAAATTGGCTAAAACTAATTCGAGCATTATTTTCGGTTGGCGGCTGTCTGTTGTCAGTTGTCGGTTGCGATTGGCAGCGGACGGCGAACAACAAGCAACCAGCAAATTATTTTATAAATTCCTTTGTAAAATCAAAAGTTTGTGCGGCATTTCTATCCGTAAAAAGTTCATTGCGCTTTTGGAAATCTTCGTAAAGTTTATCATACGTCGCTATCAAAAAATCTGTCGAAGCCTCGCGTGTATTTTGTTCGGCGGTTTCCAAAGCGTTTGTAATTTTCGCTTTCGTTGATTCAGGATTTTCAATAATTTCACGAATCGCCGCCGCAAAATCTTCCGCGTTCGGTTCGGCGAGCCACATATTTTCCTGCGTCGCGTAGAAAAGTAATCCGCCCGCATTGGGCGCAACCGCCGGAACACCTGAAGCCATCGCTTCGAGCGGCGCGATGCCGAATGGTTCTTTCGGATTCGGATGCACAAAAACATCGCAGTTGGCGTAATAATTCGCCAGAGTATCTTTGTCGAGATGTCCGAGTTGAATGATTTTATTCGGAATACGTTTGTCGGTTTGTTCTTTTAACCATTCTGCTTTTGGTCCCGCGCCCGCCACCACCAGACGATAATCTTTTTTATCATTCGCCAGAATTTCCATCAAATCCAGAAGTAGTCCGATGTTCTTTTCGGGCGAAATTCTGCCCGCGTAAAGCAAAATTATTGCATCTTCCGGCACATTTGCTTTTCGGCGCATCTCGCGTTTTACTTCATCGGATTTTCTGGTGGGCGAAAACTGTTTGATGTCAACGCCGCGCGGACAAATATGTATTCTTTCTTCAAACGGAACGCGCGGAGATTTGAAAAATTGCCAGCATTTGTTAAAAAACCAATCTGAACGCCCGCGATTTTCGCTTTTTTTGAACGCTTGATAAAATTCCTCCGCCGTATAAGGCGAATTGGCAATGTGAAAATCAAATGAAGGTAGATTATAATTTCCCATCAAACGCCGCGCCAGCCATTTCCCTGCTTGTCCGCCTGATAAAAACGAGCCGATATTGTCGTCCATTCTTTCACACGAAAAATGCACGAGCATCGGTCTGCCGATTTGTTTAAACTTTCCCAAACGAATCATCGCGCCGATCATACTGAGCGTATATTTATCGGTAACTTCAATCATCTGCGGCATTTCGGAGAGCAAAATTTTGCGAATGACCGAATCGTTCGGCATATAATGCCACGGCATCATTATTCGATAACGCTTGTCGAAAACCGGAGATTGTTTGGCGGGAATATAATAAATTTTGGCGTATTCGTTGACATCTTCGACGGCTTCCGTTTCGCCCGGCACGATTAAACGCATAAGGCGTTTATGCCGTCCGGCGGCGGCGAGCAGCGCATTATAAGACGTGCTGATTCCGCCCGAATTTTTGTGGTAATAATTTGTGATGTGGACTGATTTGATAGACACTTAAAAAATTAATTTGCAAAAATATTATTGACTGAAATCTTTCAATCGGTTAAAAATTCGATTCCGATGGAAACAATAAAGGAGGAAAGACAAAAGTTTTAACCGATTTCGCCTTTTGTGATTTTAATGACACAATTATCTCAATTTCCCTTTTTCTTTCGGCTTAAAATGATGAATGATAAAATCACAGCAAGAGTCATTAAAATGATGCCGTCAACGCCCCAAAATTTTATAAAAGGTATTTCTTGTCCGCCGTGATGGGTCCAAAATATTTTGTTGGTTACTGCCCAGCAGACCATTTGTGAAAAAACGCCGAAACCAAATATGGAAGAAATTGCGGGAATAATTTCTTTGCGACGCAGCATTCGGGCAATTTCAAGCGGAATAAAAGCTAAGAAATCGAAAACCAGCAGCGGAAGATGAATAATATCGCTTAATAAGGATTTGCTTTCCGCTTCTCCGACAATCATCACGTTGCGCCGCATAATATACAAACTAAAAAGTGCCGAAAAAATCGAAAGACAAATCGAACGAATAATCGCCTGGTCGGTGTGATTGGCGGTGGCGGTGTAATATGCAAAACCGGATTGCACAAGATATTCAAAAATATGGCTGATCACCGGCACGACGAGCAGAATGGACAGCAGTGCCTTCCACGCCGGTTCGACGCGGCGAAACGATTGAATCAACGCGCCGCCGACTCCGGCAAACGCAAACCGAAAAATAAACTGTGCCAGAGCCGCGCCGAGCGCGAGTTTCAAACTTTCTTTTCCGATTAGATAAGTTGCCAGAAAAATCGGTGCGCGAACCGCACCGCTCAAAATCGCGCCTTTGTAATTCCAATGCCTAACAAATACCGACGGATCACGCAGAACATTTAACCAAGCCTCGCCGATAGTGTGTTTCGGGACGATAAGCGGTGTTTCTTCAAACATTATTTCATTCATATTAAAGCGGGGCGCGAATATTTTCAGTTTAATTTTTTCCAGAGAGATTTTAACGATATTTTGCTTTGGTTTTTGCCTTTTTGCTTTTTACTTTTGCCTTTTTACTTTTAACTTTTTACTTTCTAAGTTTTTTCTTTCCGTCCAAAAATACTTTTGCTTCCGCATAAGCCTGATAAACCGTTTCAAAAACCGCATCCCACGAGCGCGAAAGCGCAAATTCGCGTGAAAGTTTTTTCATTTCGGCTAATTTTTCCGGATTGTCTAACAATTCAATCGAATATTTGACAAATTCCTCAAGATTCTCTGCGATAAAACCGGTTTCGCCGTGCCGCACAAAAGATTTCGGTCCGCCTTTGTCTGTAACAATCGCGGGAACGCTCGAAGCCATCGCTTCCTGAGGAACATTTCCGTAAGCGTCGGTTTCCGACGGAAACACGAAAACGTCCATATTAGCATAAGCCTCGGATAATTGCTCGCCTTCAAGAAAACCGGTCAACTCCGCCGTCCGCATATTCTTTTCTAAAAAGGCTCGTTCGTCGCCTTCGCCGACTATTAAAAATTTGAAATTATTTTTTCCGGCTTTGAAAAGTGCTTTTTCTAAATCTGCCAATAATCTCACATTCTTTTCCGAACGAAGTCTGCCGACAAATCCGAAACGCAAAATGTGATCATTAACGGTTCTTTTATCGGCTGAAAAAACTTCCGTGTCAACGCCGCGAATCATCAGATGAACTGTTCTGCGCGTCCCTTCCGAAAGCATATCAATCAGTTCTTGATTGGGCGCGAGTAGAATTTGCGGCATTTGATAATAAAGTTTTGCGCCGTCCAGAATCTTCCGTTCGAGCATATCGGTGAATGAATTGACAAATTTTACCGGCAAAAAACTGAATTTCGTACGCAGACGGCGGGCGGCGTATTCGTGCAGATTGGTGTGCCACGAACCGACGAGCGCGACATCCATTTTCCAAGCCAGATACGCGCCCATAATACTCACATCGTTTAACCCCGTAATGTGAAAAACATCAGGGCGAAAATTTTCCAATTCTTTTTGAAGAAACGACGTATGACGTTGAAAAAGCGGATCGTATTTCAAACCTTCATCCATTCTGAACGATATAGGCGATTGTTTAAGTGAAACGAAAGTTACATTTCCGTCTTGTCTAACTTTTGTTTTTTTCCCCGAATAGACGCACAAAAAAGGGTAGCCGCGCTTACGGACAAACCCTGTAAGTTTATTACTTGTCATCGCAACACCGTTGACTTCCAGATAAGAATCAGGAAAAAATGCGACGCGCGGAACTTTCGTTATAATAAAATTACTGTAAAAATGACGGTCATCAACCGCCGAAAAATTGAAATAAGTGCTGTTTGTTATCAGACTTCCGAAACTATGTCAGATGAAAGATTTGGTGAAATTTCTTCAAGATTCTGAATTTCAAATTTTGTTTTGGTAACATCTTTCGGAACGCGGTCGCGTCGTTTCCGCGCCAAAGCAAAAACCGGACGCATTTTCGGACTGCCGAAGATGCCGAGCGTCCAAACTGCCCAGCGAAGCCACGTCGGACCGCCGCGATCCCAATGAACCGAAAGCTGACGAACTCCGAACCCGTCGCCAATGTCAAAATGCACGCGGTCAAACCACCTTCGACGAGCTTCGGGAAACTCAGGATAATGTTTCAAAATTTCCGCAAACGACTGTAACTGACGTGAATGAAGCGGCTGTTTATATTCGGGCATCAAAACGACTTGGCTGCGCTTGTCAACGCGAATCTCTTCAGTGAACTCGGCGAAAGTTTTGCTGTCGGTCAAATTTATTACCGTATTGGGTTTGCAGCCGTGGCGGTCGCCGCCCGTTACAAGCGGATAACCTAACGCTTCCGCCATTTCAAAAACGGCTTTATTTTCCGACCATTTACGAAAACCGTTGATTTCCAGCGCGTGAATCCAGCGACCGTGTTCTTTTAAAAAGTCTTTCAACAAAAGCGCGTGTCGTTCCTTTCCGACCATTTCAATATCCCAAATCGGATGATTGAGAACCACCAAAACTTCCGGCAGTTCGTTAAGCATTAAAAACATTTCGCGCAGATTTTCGTCGCTGTGATTTTCTTTGCTAAAGGTATAATCGAGCAAAGTCTTGGTCAGTTCCACCGCGCGGTCTTTCGGCAGATTATGAACGCCGACGTGAAAAAAACCGTACTCAAACGGCACTGTCCATTCCAACGAAATCGGGGCTTGTTCATTCGCCGTCGTTTCACAAAGTATTAAATTAGCATCAATGCTGTCGTGGTCGGTAATTGATGTAATCGCGTCGAGTCCGGTTTCATTAATCTGCTTTTTTTCAAAATTATAGACTTCCTGCGGTGTTAACGGCGGCGACCAGTAGCCGGTTGAAAAATCAGGCGGCTTTCCTTCGCGCTCCGTATATTTTATACGTTCTTTGTTCCAAAAATAAGAAATAATCGGCAATTTGTCAGCGTAATGCGGCACAAAATCAAGCATTTCCTTTGAATGTTCGGTATGACAATGGAGAGAAACACCGGTCTTAGCTTCTTTGCTCAAGTCTTCCGGCTTGTGCAAAATATGCAGTCGAGTTTTTTTTAACTTCATTTCGTTCTCCGTAAATTCTCGCGTCAATCAAATCATTAAAACTATCAAATTCAACAGACAAAGTAAATTCATCAGATGTCTGTCTGCAATAAGATGTTGCATCTATTGTGTTTGCTATTATTTATCTTTGAGAATGTTAAAAATTGTTAAAATTCCGGCATTAAAATTTCAAAGTCTAAAAAAATAATGTCACAAAACGGAAACTTGTGGTGTTCTTCAAGTAACAAAAGGGAATTTATTTAATTCTAAAAGGAGAATGCAATTATGTCTTGGTTATATTCAATTTTCATCGCAGGTTTAATGTTCGCCAATGAAAGCGGACTGCCTGTTCATATAAATTACAATCAAAATGAATCAAACTTTAGTCAAGTTTTCAAATCAGATGAAACCGAAAGGATTGAGCAAACTTATCCGCTCAACGCAAACGGGAGAGTCAGTGTTTCAAACGTCAACGGTTCAATTAACATCGAGGCTTGGGACAGACCGGAAGTAAAACTCGAAGTAGTAAAAGTCGCTGATAGCCGGGAACGTCTGTCTGAATTTTCAGTGAAAATCAACTCACAGCCTGATTTTTTGAACATTGAAACCGAATATGAAAAACAAATCAACCGGCAATACGGCAGAAATTACAAAACGGAAGTGCAATATCGTTTGACCGTTCCGCGCACAGCCGTGTTGGACGAAATTGAAACTGTCAACGGTGAAATCAGTGTTTCTAATATGGTCAATATTACAAAGGCTTCCGCCGTCAACGGGAAAGTCGTCGCCGTCAATCTTCAGGGAACGGCAAAACTTTCAACGGTCAACGGCACGGTTGAAGCTGATTTTGACCAATTGCAAACAGCGAGCAAAATTTCACTCGATACGGTCAACGGCACGGTAAATTTAACTATTCCTTCAGACGCCGACGCAACAATCAAAGCCGATACAGTTAACGGAAGTATCAACAATGATTTCGGCTTGCCGATTCGCAAAGGCAAATATGTCGGCAGCGATTTGTACGGCAGAATCGGCAGCGGCGACGTGCAAATTAAAATGAACAGCGTCAACGGAGGCTTATCCGTTAAGCGTAAAAAAGACGGGAAAAATCTCAATCCCGCGACAAATCTGCTTCCCGCTAAAAATAGTGATGAAGTTGATTGGGATGATGTCGGAAACGTCGGAAATTTTCCCGTCGTCAAACCGCCAAAGCTGCCGATAGTTCCGAGAACTCCGCTGCCGCCGAATTTTGGCGTTTCTAATCTCAATGCCGATGTGCAAAAGCAAATTGCCGAGGCGTTAAAAAAAGCACAAAAGGAAATGGGCAAATTGACTCCCGAAATGCGGAAACAAATCGAAGATGAATTAAAAAATGCTAATGTTGATCTAAATACCAAAGAATTGCAGGAACAAATAAAATTGGCGAAAGAGAAATACAAGGAAGCGTTGGCGCAAATATCAAACGCCAATTGGTTGGTCGGTTCGCCGGTGATGGAAAAAAAAAGTGAGTCATTCGCGGTTAAAGGCACTCCGAAAGTTACCATTGAAGCAAATAATTGCGCGGTCAGTGTGCGTGGTTGGGACAAACCGGAAGTTCAATATTCGGCAACGAAAGTCGCTGGAAATCACAGCCAACCGCCGATGGACGTTCAAGCAAGTCAATCCAGCGCGGATGTTAACATAAAGATAATAAATAACGATAAAAATTCGGGTGTTTTTGAAGCGAATAATATTCGTTTAGAGATTTTTGTGCCAAAAAAGTCGAATCTGAAAATTACCACCGACGGCGAAATCCGGCTCGAAGGGGTTTCCGGCGAAATTGAATTAAATGGTGAAGAGAGCGCAATAAACGTGCGCGATTCCGAAGGCAAAATTCATTTGGCGACAGGAAACGGACGAATTCGCGTTCTCGGTTTCAAAGGCGAAATTTACGCTCAAAGTGCCGAAGGCGATATCAACCTTGAAGGCAATTTTCAAATACTTACGGTTCAAACCGGGGACGGCTCGATTATACTGACTTTACCCGAAGACACCGGCGCAAATCTGACTGCTAACCAAGAAATTACTAACGAAGGATTGAATTTAATAAAACAAAAGGAAAACCACTGGCTTATTGGCAAAGGCGGGGCAAATTTTCAGTTACAGACAGCCGACGGGAAAATTTATCTTCGTAATTTTGATGCTTTGAAATCGTTGCAAAAATAAGTTTTTGTCAAAAAAATGTTTAAAGGTCTGCCAAACGAGTAAAGAAATGTTTTCTAATTTGCTTCCAATTCGGTTGAAAGCGTTTTATCTCGTCTTTTATAAGACGGTTTTATGCTTTAACCGGATTGATATTTAAGTTTTTTATGTTTTTGAAACTTTGAAAATTAACTTTCGTTTTACTTATAGTCAAAAGATTTTGTATCTTTAACTTTCCTATTTACAACAATTTTCATAAAATAGAGGACAATATGAAAAGGTTTTATGCTTTTCTAGCTATTATACTATTATCAATTTCCATTCAGGCGCAGCCGCAAGGCGATACCAATACTGCCGTCAAACAAGGCGAAAATACTTCAAATGTTGACGGAAACAAGGCGACTTCAGACGGAAAATCGAAATTCAATCTTCCGCCGGAAAAGAAAAATCCTGTTAATGTTCCGTTCGTCGCCGCGCCGCCCGTCATTGACGGCAAACTCGACGACGAGATTTGGAAAACTGCCGCCGTCTTCAAAGATTTTTATCAAACATCGCCCGGCGACAACATCGAGCCGTCAAAACCGACGGAAGCGTATCTGGCTTATGACGAAAAAAATCTTTATATCGCTTTTAAATGCTGGGACGATCCAAGCAAAATTCGAGCGACGGTTGCCAAGCGCGATGGTGTTTTCGGCGAAGACAACGTGCGAATTTGGTTAGACACTTACAACGACCAACGCCGCGCTTATATTTTGGGCTGGAATCCATTGGGAATTCAGCAGGACGGAATTTATACCGAAGGCGGCGGACGCGGCAACGATTATTCGGTTGACATCGTAATGGAATCAAAAGGTGTAATCACCGATTGGGGCTGGTCTGTCGAAGTGAAAATTCCGTTTAAATCGCTGCGTTATTCGGCGGGAAAAGGTAAATTTTGGGGCTTCAACGCCGGGCGCAATATTGCCCGTTTGAACGACGAATTCGATTCGTGGATGCCGGACGACCGCAACATTTCGGGACAGCTTATCCAATACGGCAAAATCACCGGACTCAATGAAATAAAAACCGAACGAACGCTGGAAATAGTGCCGAGCGTAACAATTTCCGAAACCGGCAATCGCATTCGCACCGTTCCGCGTTATCTGGTCAACCAATTCGGTTATTTTGATCCGATATTTAATCTGAACGGGTTTAATGAAACGGGCAGATTTCTTAATCTGCCGATCAAACCGGAAATCGGCGTAAATTTGAAATACAGCATCACGCCGAATATCACTTTGGATGCGGCGGTCAATCCTGATTACGCCGAAATTGAAGCCGACGCGCCAGTCGTTTCGGCAAATCAGCGGTTTCCGATTTTCTTTCAGGAAAAAAGACCGTTTTTTCTCGAAGGCGCGGATATTTTCAGTTCGCCGCTGCAGGTTTTTTATTCCCGAACGATTATTGACCCGGACGTTGCGGCAAAATTGACGGGCAAAATCGGCAGAACTTCGTTCGGCTTTCTCGCCGCTTCCGACAACGCGCCGGGAAATTATAATAAAGATGACCGCAACGATCCTTCGATCAGACCGCGCATTGACGAATTTTTAGGCAAAAACGCGACTTTTGGTGTGCTTCGCCTTAAACGCGATGTCGGACGCGAAAACAGCGTCGGATTTTTTGGAACTTACCGCAGTTTTCCCGAACAACACAACATTTTAGGCGGTTTTGACGGGCGATTTAAACTCAATCCGAAAACGACCAGTCAATTTCAAGTTGTCGGCACAAATTCGCGCCGATGCTTTTTCAATAATGAATTCGAGCCGACGCTCGATTCGTTTCAGGCGCAGCGCAACCGTGAAATCTGCGGCGGTTCGACTTTCAATCAATATCGCACGGGCAACGGTTTCGGTTACACGGGAAATCTGAATTACACGGAAAAAAATCGCGGACTTTATTTTGAAGCGAGCGGACGCACGAAAGATTACCGCGCCGATGCTGGATTTACGCGCCGGACAAATACCAATCGGATGTTTCTCGCCGGACGATTAAGCACCGAACCGCGTCCGAAATCGCCGATTATTCGGTTTAACTGGCGACCTTCGCTTTCAGCCGGCTTTGATTGGCAGGGACGTTCGCAAAGTTTCGGCACGCAATCAAATTTTAGTTTTGAACTTCAGCGCAATACTAGATTAAGTTTTGAAACCGGAGTTTATTACGAACGGATTTTTGAAGAAGAATTCGGCTTAAAGCGTTCTTTTTCGAGAAACGGCGCATTTTTCGGCGCGTCGGAACGTTCCGCGTGGCAGCAGTCGGTTAGTGCCGATATAAACAGTTCGCCGAGCAAAAAGATTTCCTTCGGCTTCGGCATCGGTTTTATCAACAACGCCTTTGATTTCGATTTCGGCGGCGGTGATCGTTTTCCGCGTGTCAGTCCGTTATTTCTAAATTACCAAACGGCTTATGACGAATATGTGCGTCGCTTTTTAATAAATCCGACTGACCCGTTGAACATTCGTCCGAATTCTCCATCACAGTCCGATCCGGGAACTGGTTTTCAGTTTGACATCGGCGGCGGAGTTGAATATAAACCGATTGATCCGTTTCGCATTTCGCTCGAATACGAGAAAAGCACATTAAAACGCATTGATACCGAACGAACCACGTTTGATTCAAACATCTTCACACTGCGCTCGACTTACCAATTTACGCGCTTTTTATACACGCGCCTGCGGGTTGATTACAGTTCGCTCGATTCAAACGCCAGCGGACAGTTTCTTGTCGGTTACAATCCGAGTCCCGGCACGGCTTTTTACGTCGGATACAACGATAACTTTAATTACAACGGTTTCAATCCATATACCGGACAACTCGAACCCCGTTTTGAGCGCAACAGCCGTACATTTTTTATTCGCGCTTCTTATTTATTCAGAAAAAGTTTTTAACTCTCCCTAATTTATGATCTCCAAGCATAAATTTGGCAGTGAACTTCGATAAGTTCACTGCCTTTTTTTCTAATCTGAAATAGTATTTCTACTGAAATATTGTTTCAACCGGCGTGATCGTTACATTTTCAGGTTTTACTTTGATCGGATAATTGGCGATTATCGCGTCTTCGCTCAAGATTTCCTGCGGTTTTTCCGCCGCGTAGGAAATTGTCGCCGGTTTGTTATTGACGATTTCGTCACGCATTTCTTTGGCTTCTTTGGTAATCATCACGACGCGCATTTTGTCGGTCGAAAGATGTTTTTTGATCGCATTGTTCACATCTTCCAAAGTTAATTTTGCGAGCTGCGCCTTCATATATTCGTTGTAATTCGGAATTCCGTAAAACTTTGAATCGAGCGCGTAACCGAGTTCGGCATCTTTTGTCTGCGTTAAGATATTGACATATTTCGTCAAAAAATCGCGCGTCGCTTCAAAATTTTGTTTCGTCATTCCGTTTTTAACGAGTTTATCGAACTCATAAAGCGTCGCACGAAGCGCGAAATTGGCATTGTTTGGCTCAACGGGACGAATCCAGATTTGGAAAATTTGCTGATGCCGCGCCAGATTCGGATCGGGTTCAAACTGAAACATTCCGCGCGGAAAATATTCTATATAAGCATAATCGCCGTAATTAAGCCCTCGTTTTTCGCGCAATTGTCCGTAAAGATAGCTGTTTGAAGAGCGATGCTGACCGAAATAAGAAGCGACCAGCGCGAGCGCGGCGTAATCTTTGTCGGCGCGACTGACATCAATCGGAAAACCGAGCGAAATCGCCGTCGCGCGGGTTTCGCGCTGCACGATGTCAATTTTCATTCCGTCTTCAAGTTTCGGTGCGGGAATTTTCCGCGCCGTTTTTGCGCCTTCCGGCAATTTGGCAAAATCAGCCTCAATTTTTTTAGAAAATGCTGCATCAAAACCGCCGGAAAGTCCCAGAACCGCATTTGCCCGCGTATAATTTTTCGCGTAAAAATCCTTGACATCCTGCAAAGTCATATTTTCCAGACTGCTGATTGTGCCGAGCGTGTAATGTTCATACGGATGATTTTTGTAAATTATATTGTAAAGCCGTTCTTTGCCGAGTTCTTCGTCGTTGCTTTGCCGAAGTCCGACTTTCAGCGCATTTATCGTATCTTGCTTAATTCGCGTAAAATCCTCTTCACGAAATCCCGGATCGAGCAGCATTTGACTGATTAAACCGTAATATTTATTGAGATTGTCAACGTGCGTAGAACCGATAAAAGTCGTCATTTCTTTGTCGGTTTGATAACTGAAACTTGTCGCCAGCGGATAAAACTGTTCGACAATTTCATCGTAAGTCAATTTTTTGCTTCCGCCGTTGGCGAGCATCGCCGCCGTCAAATTCGCTAAACCTTCTTTCCCTTTTGGATCGTCAACCGCACCCGTCAGAAACTGGATGCGAAAGGAAACAATTGGAGATTGGCTCGGCTGAAAGACATTTTTGTTGTCTGTTGTTTTTCCCATATTCACTGTTTTCTTTTGAGCTAAAATCGGAAATGCAAGCGCAAAAACCATCAAAACTAAAAAAATATTCTTTATTTTCCGTTTTCTATTTTCCATTTTATTCCGCGCCTCCTTTTTTGGATGTCAAAGTTATAATCGTTTGGCTGTTGTCGTTAAAGTATTTATTCGCCATTGCGCGAATGTCTTCCGGCGTGATCGAATCGTAAAGCGCGAAAATTTTGTCAATCGTGTCGGGCGAACGGCGCAGTGCGATAAATTGTGCAAGCGTTCCGGCAATCGCGTCATTGCTGTTCATTCCGAGCGAAAAACCGTAGCGCAGACGCGAACGGGTTTGATCCAACTGCTTCTGCGGAACTTTTTCCTGAGTGTATTTTTTGTATGTTTTAATTATCTCGTCTTTTACGTAATCCAAATCTTTGATATCTTTTACCTGCGCGAAAACGGTAAAAAGTTCGGGGTCAAGATGATTGTCAAAATCGGGCGACACGAAAACCGCTTTTTGTTCGTTCAAAACGAGTTTTTGATAAATATCGGAATTTTCACCAAAAGCAATCGCGCTCATTAAATCGAGTGCCGCCGCATCTTTTTCGGTTTCGGAAAATGCCGGAGCGTGATACGCGACACCAACATACGGCAAAGTCGGTGAATCCCAATCAATGTGCGCCTTTCGCGCTTCTTTTTGCGCCGGTTCGACGGGAATTTGCTGTTTAAAATCAACGCCTTTCCAATCGCCGTAATATTTTTTGACCTTCGCCAAAACTTCGTCCTTTTTAATATCGCCGACGACCACCAAAGTTACATTTTCGGGTCGATAAAAGCGTTTAAAAAACTGCAAAGCGTATCCGTATTGATTCGGATAATCTTTAATATCTTTCAAATAACCCATCGTCGTGTGGCTGTAAGTATGTTTATTAAATGCGGTTTCCCGCAGAACTTCATACATTTTAAACAATGGCGACGCGCTGTTTTTATTGTATTCGCCGAGAACCGCGCCGGCTTCGGTTTTAAATTGTTCTTCCGAAAATTTCAGATTCTTAAATCTGTCGGCTTCCAAACCGAGAATTTCGTCCAAATCTTCTTTGGCAAAAGTTTCGTGATAAACGGTTCTGTCGTCGGAAGTGTAAGCATTTGACGATGCGCCGGCTTTTTTCATAATTTCATCAAAGCGTCCCGCCGGATAATTTTCACTTCCGCGAAACATTAAATGTTCGAAAAAATGCGCGTAACCGCTTTTATTTTCTTCGACTTCATTGCGCGAACCGGCTTGCACAACCGTGTAAAGCGAAACCAAATTCGGATAATCCGTCGGCACAATTACAACGCGCAACCTGTTTGGCAAATCGTTGACCGTGTAATTATACGGAAAAACCTTTTTCATTTGAGCCGAAGTTATTACAGCCGAAACCGCGAAAATTAACATTACAAACAATAATTTCATATTTTATCTCCGATCATTTAGTAATTTTTCTAAAAAATTTAACTTTGTCCAAAATCAATTTAATTTTATTGATTTCTCCGTCTTTGTAAAATAGATGATAAAAAATAGTAGCTTGTTACCTGAAAATTTATCCATATCTCAGTATTTTGTTAAATTAACTTTTATGGCAAAAGAATTTACAAAAAGCGGGCAATGTTATAAGATAAACAACGGTTTCTGTAATTAAACGGATATTAACATTTTAAAAAGAGTGTCGAATTTGTTCAACAATGTTTGCAGTAAATATCACGGAAGCTGTGTTCAAACTCGAAATCAGCTCTGTAAGAGCGTGAGTGTTTGTGGAAAATTCGTGAAAAAAGGCTGTGGAGTTGCGCGAGGCTCGGCACAATGCGGATGCCATTTCGATGAAATTCGGTTAGAAATGGCAGTGCTGCAAATATGCCGCGCCTCGCGGAACTAAAGATTTTTAAAACAGCTTATTATGATAACTCGCAGTTTTTAGGCATGTAGATTTATTGAAACTCAGAATTTTGATTTTCAAAATGCGGACATTCGACATCCAGAAAATACTTTAGGAAAAAAATAGTAAATTATTAAAATGGTAATTTCCGAATGGCGTCATAATGCGCCTCTTTCATATCAGGTTCGTCCACAAGTCAAAGGAAAGTTCTTAGTCGTTGACGGCGAAAAATTTTACATACGCGGCGTAACTTACGGCACTTTTCGCCCGAACGAAAAGGGTGAACATTACCCGGAACGCGCTGTCATCGAAAAGGATTTTGCGCTGATGAACTATTACGGGATCAACACAGTGCGAACTTATACCGTTCCGCCGCGTTATTTGCTCGATTCGGCTCGGGAAAATAATCTTAAAGTTTTAATCGGTCTGCCGTGGGAACAGCATATAAACTTTCTCGATGATTCGAACCGCATCAAGGAGATTGAAAAAAAAGTGCGGCAAGGCGTTCTTGCCTGTGCGAATCATCCCGCCGTTTTAGCTTTTACTTTGGGCAATGAGATTCCCGCGCCGGTTGTGCGCTGGTATGGAAAAAGAAAAATTGAAAAATTTCTCAAACGGCTTTACAACGCCGGCAAGGAGGCGGACGCAGATGCACTTTTTACTTACGTCAATTATCCGACAACCGAATATTTAGAATTACCTTTTGTTGATTTTGATTGTTTTAACGTCTATCTCGAATCAAAGGAAAAACTCGAATCTTATTTGGCGCGTCTGCATAATTTGAGCGGCGACAAACCGTTGATAATGGCGGAAATCGGACTTGACAGTCTGCGTAACGGCGAAGAAAAACAGGCGGAATCTTTGGCATGGCAAATTCGTTCCGTTTTCTCAACCGGCTGTGCCGGAGCGTTTATTTTTGCGTGGACCGACGAATGGTGGCGAGGCGGTTCTGAAATTGAAGATTGGGATTTCGGATTAACAACCCGCGAACGCGAACCGAAACCGGCATTACATTCCGTAGCGAAGGCTTTTCAGGAAACTCCATTTTCGAAAAATGCGGAATTTCCGAAAATATCGGTGGTCGTTTGCAGCTATAACGGTGCGTCAACAATTCGCGGATGTTTGAATGCACTTTTCGAGGTTGATTATCCGAACTTTGAGGTAATCGTCGTTGATGACGGTTCAACCGATGCTACGGCGCAAATTGCCGAAAAATATCCGTTTCGTGTAATCAGCACTCCGAATCGCGGTTTGAGCAGTGCGAGAAATACCGGAATGTTGGCGGCAACAGGCGAAATAGTCGCTTATATTGACGATGACGCTTTTCCCGATCCGCACTGGCTGCAATATTTGGCTCATTCTTTTTCAACTACCGATCACGCCGGAATCGGCGGTCCGAATATCCCGCCCGCAGGCGACGGTTGGATCGCCGAATCCGTGGCAAATGCTCCGGGCGGACCGGTTCACGTTTTATTGACCGACACCATCGCCGAACATATTCCCGGCTGTAATATGGCGTTTCGCCGCGATGTATTGCTCGAAGTCGGCGGCTGTGATCCGATTTATCGAACGGCGGGCGATGATGTTGATCTGTGCTGGAAAATTCAGGAAACAGGACGCACTATCGGATTTCATCCGTCGGCGATTGTCTGGCATCACCGCCGCAATTCAGTTAAAGAGTATTGGAAGCAGCAAAAAGGTTACGGAAAAGCCGAAGCTTTGCTTGAAGGAAAATGGCATTCAAAATATAACCGTTTCGGACATCTCAATTGGGGCGGAAGAGTCTATACGAATGGTATGACACTGCCTTTAAAACTAAAGAAAGATCCGATTTTACACGGAACTTGGGGCGGTGAGTTGTTTCAATCAATTTATCAAACGGCTCCGCAGACCATCTTTTCAATTCCGTTAATGCCGGAATGGTATTTTGTCATTCTCGGGTTAGCCGCGTTTTCTCTGCTCGGTTTGTTCTGGCAGCCGCTTCTGATGGCTGTTCCGCTGTTTGTCGCTTCAATTTCCATCGTTCTCATTCAAGCCGGTATCAGCGCGTCGAAAGCGGTTTATTCAACTCCGCCAAAAACCGATTTTGAAAAGTTTTACCGTTGGGGATTGACAACTTTTCTGCACGTAATTCAACCGATTGCCAGACTTTACGGACGAATCTCGCACGGTTTAACGCCCTGGCGAAAGCGCGGTATTGATATTGTGAAACTCGATTTGCTGATGCCTCGTTCCCGAAATTTCACAATCTGGTCGGAAAAATGGAAATCCGCCGAAGAATGGCTGCGCCGGACTGAAGATAATTTGTTACAAAGCAAACTCGGAGTCAAACGCGGCGGGGAATTTGACAGGTGGGATTTGGAAACTTCGAGCGGTATATTTGCGTCGGTTCGCGGTCTGTTGATGGTTGAAGAACACGGCGGAGGAAAACAGCTTATCAGAATGCGTTCCAAAATTCTTTTTTCGGGACTCGGAATCGGAATTTTTTTGTCGTCCGCCATACTTGCTTTGTTTGCCGCTTTTGATAACGCATTGTTTGTGGCGGTTATTCTAGGCGTATTTTCACTTTTTATCGGAGTAAAAACTATCGGTGATGCGGCACGAGCCGCCGGTAATTTATCTTATGCCTTTTCCGCTCAAGACACTTTCGCGGCTGAACCGGCGGAAAATGTTTCTTTGGAATTGAGTTCAAATTCAGGGGAATCAATAGTTAAATGCAAAGGAAATCATTACACGGCGGCGGCTTCCGCAAACCCCGAGTTGAAACAGAAAACCGCCAAACTGCAATAATGTTTGTGAGATGAAAGATTTACGAATAATTTGGCGACTGCTCGGCTACACGGCGCGTTATTGGAAACGATTTTTAATTGTTTTATCCATCGCGCTTTTCGGTGTCGGTCTTGAAGTTGCCAAACCGTTACCGCTTAAGATTGTGCTTGATAATGTGTTGGGAAATCAGCCTCTGCCGGTGTTTATTACCCAATTTTTCGGAAATGTTGCCGCTTCTCTATCTCAGGAGCAATTGATTTTGTGGAGCGTCGTTACGGCAGTTGTTCTGGCAATCGGAAGCGGAATTGTTTCGATGTTGGTAATGACCTTGACCATCGGTTTGGCGCAAGGGCTGGTTTATGATTTTTCGCTCGATATTTTCAACAAATTGCAGCAGCTTTCACTCACCTATCACGGACGCAATAAAATCGGCGATCTGCTGCAGCGTATCAATGCCGACGTTTATGTAGTTTATTTTGTCGTCGCGCAGATTGCGCTTCCGATATTTACTTCGACGGTTTGTTTGGCGGCGATGTTTTACATAATGATACAGCTTAATGTAACGCTCGCTCTGATTGCGGCGGCGGTTATTCCGCTGCTGGCAGTTTCGCTTATCATTTTTTCCAAACCGATGAACGAAACAACCGAGCGGCAATATAAAACACAAGGCGAACTGATGGCTTTTACACAACAGAGTTTAGCGGCAATTAAGGTCGTTCAAGGTTTTGCGCGTGAGCCGTTTATGCAGAAAAAACTTGCCGAGCGAGCCGCGAAATTTAGCGATGCTTATAAAACGGCTAATCAGGTTTCCATCGGCTACAATCAGGTTTCCGCCGTGATAACTGCGTTAGCTGCCGCTGTTCTGCTCGGTTTCGGTGCGCTAAAGGTTTTAGACGGCAAACTTTCCGTCGGTGATTTATTTATTTTTCTCGGTTATTTGGGTTCGCTTTACGGCTTAGTCAATTCATTGACGCTTGCCGTCGGAACTTCCGTAATGCTCGGCGCACGCGGTCGGCGGGTTTTTGAAATTCTCGATTCAAAAGAGGTGATTAAAGAAGTGCCGGATGCGGTTCGGCTCGAAAATCCGCGCGGCAAAATTGATTTTGAAAATATCACTTTCGGTTATCAAAACGAAGTCGGCGAGGCGCGGATGATTTTACAAAATGTTTCGTTCAGCGTTTTGCCCGGACAAGTTATTGCCATTGTCGGCGAAACCGGAGCTGGAAAAACATCGCTTGTTTCCTTGCTTTCACGCTTTTATGAGCCGTGGAAAGGGAAAATTTCGATTGACGGCATTGATATTAAAAAACTTCGCCTGTCTTCGCTGCGCGAAAATGTTTCATTAGTTTTGCAGGAAGCGTTTTTATTTCCCGTGTCCATCGCCGACAATATTGCATTTGGTCGTCCCGAAGCGACCAAAGAAGAAATTATCAAAGTCGCCGTTTCCGCGCAGGCGCACGAATTTATTTCGCGCTTATCCGACGGCTATGATACGATTATCGGCGAAGGTGGTTTATCGCTTTCCGGCGGTGAACGACAGCGTATCAGCATCGCCCGCGCACTGCTCAAAAACGCGCCGATTCTAATTCTCGACGAACCGACTTCCGCACTCGACGCGCATACGGAGACAAAGATTTTTAAGGCTTTATCAAAATTAATGGAAGGCAGAACGACCATTATAATTTCGCACCGCCTTTCAACCATCAAACGCGCCGACCAGATTATTACATTAGCCGACGGTAAAATTGTCGAACGCGGAACGCACGAATCTTTGCTCAACGCCGATAATGTTTATGCCGAACTTTATAAACATCAGCACATTGCTTCAATATAGGAAAAATTAAATGCCCGAAAATCTGACATACAGACTTTTTCAACCCGACGATTTGCCGGGCATTCTACGGCTGTGGGAAGAAGAATCCGGTTGGGGCGGCATCAGCGCGAAACAATTCGACGATTGGTATATCAATACGCCTTACGGTGAATGTCTGATTGTCGTCGCGGTTGATGAGGAAAATACGATTGTCGGACAAAAAGTTTTTACGCCTTCGAGGGTTTGTGTCGCCGGTGCGGAAAAAAAAGCTCTGCGACTTTCCGCGCCGATCTTGAAAAAGAAGTTTCGGGCGCGAATTTCAAACACGGCTCATCCTATCGTCGGAATGTTCAAATCGGGTGTCGAAGCGGCTGCCGAACAAGGATTTAGTTTGATTTATTCGTTTCCGCTGACGGCTTGGCTGCCCGTTGTAAAATCTATTTTTCCGCAAGTCGGAATTGATATGAAAAATGTGGCTGCCGGACGAATTGAATGTTTTGCACTTTCGTTAAATTTGTTTTCGAGAGAGAAAAGCGCATACGAAACGTCGGTTATCAATTTTTTTTCAGACGAATACGACGCGCTTTGGCAATCAGCGGTGAAAAATTTTCCGCTGAATATCGCCATTGTCCGAAAATCCGACTGGTTAAATTATAAATTCGGTGGTCATCTCATTTTGGAAGTCCGAACGCAAAAAAAACTCGTCGGCTACGCGGCGATCAAAAAGGAAACCGGACTGATCGAGGACGCTTTGGCGGCAACGCCCGGCGATTTGCAAATTGTCGTCAAAGAAGTTGTCAAAACGCTTTCCGCCGATGGCGACACACTGCCGAACGGCGAAATAAAATTAAAGCATTCATCGGCGACAGCTTCGATTATCGAAAATCTCGCCTTTCAGAAAATTGATTTTAAGTTCGGCTTTTGGTGTTTTTCACCGGACGGTTCGATTCCGGCTGACGATTTACAGCTTTCGCGCTGGTTTATGATGCCCGGCGATTAGGAGTTTTTCAAATGCGTTTAACATACCGAATGCACACGAAAGATGATCGTAACGAATTGATTCGGCTTTGGTCGGAGCAAAGCGGCTGGGACGTGCTGGACGCTAAAACGTGGGAACATCGCTTTCTCGACACGCCGTTCGGCGAATCGGCGATTGCTCTGGCGATTGACAAAGACACGGACGCAGTTGTCGGTCAGTGTATGTTTATTCCGGCGTTAATTTCGATTGACGGGCGCGAACTTCGCGCTTATCGAACCTTCGCGCCGCTTCTGCATCAGGAAATGCGCGGTCTTAATCTATTAAATCCGTTCAAACATCCGCTTTACCGAATGTATAAATTCGCCACCGATTTTTTTGCGAAAACCAGAGTTTGTTTGGCTTATTCAATGCCCGATCCGCGCTGGCTGCGGGCGTTTCAACTGCTGCCGAATTTTCAAATCGGGAAATTTCCTTTGTGGAGTTTGAAGCTGCCTTTGGAAAAGCGTTTTGGATTTACGCACGATGTCGAAATTCGGGAAATTTCGCCGAACGACGATGAATTAAACGAACTCTGGCGAAAAACAGCCGCGTTTTACGAATGCGCGATTGTTCGCCACGCCGAATTTTTGCCGTGGAAGACGAGTCACGGAAATTATTTTTATCAGGGCGTTTTCCGCGCCGGCGAATTAGTCGCTTTTGCCGCTTCGGTTTTTAAACAGCGCGACAATCAATGGCTGATCTGCGATATTTTGGCGATTGATAACAAATCGCTGGAGGCGGCGATTCGCGCTTCGTGCAATGCGGCGCAGGATTTTCAATCGGATAACTCAGATAAAAAAATCAACAAAGCGGCAATTTTGGCAACCGATTTGATGATACCGATTGTCAAAAAATTAAATTTTCACCGCGACGAATATGATTTTCCGTTTGTCGTGCATTTGTTGGACGAAACTGTTTCGAAAGAAGAAGTCGCGCCTTCGCGCTGGTATCTGAGCGCGAACGATTAGATGAAAAAACTGCGAATCATTGTCGGCGGATTTTTGGGACTGCTTCCGGCGGGCGGCGTAACGTGGGATTATGTGCAGTATCCGGTCGGTTTTGCCGCGCTCGGACACGATGTTTTTTACATCGAAGACACGCGGCTTTTTCCTGTTTATCAAAAAACCGGAAGCGATTGGAACGATTGTTCGGCGTGTGTCGAACATCTTAAAAATACGATGGAATTTTTCGGGATGAAAGATCGTTGGGCGTATCGGGACGAAGCATCGGGCAGATGTTTCGGGCTTTCCGAAGAAAAGATTAAGGAAATTGCGGCGACGGCGGACGTTTTTGTCAATGTTTCCTGCTCGACATTTATGCGCGATGAATATCGGCAAATTCCGGTGCGGATTTTAATTGATTCCGATCCGATGTTCACACAGATTCAAATTCTTTCCGAACAAAAATTTACGCCCGGCAAAGCGAATTTACAAAAAGCTGTCGAAGCGCATGATTTTCTTTTTACCTTGGGCGAAAATATCGGTCAGAACGATTGCCGGATTCCATTGTGTGATTTGAATTGGCGGACGACAAGACAGCCCGTTTGTCTGGATTATTGGAAACCCGCGCCGATTTCAACAAATGCGGGTTTGACGACTTTGATGAATTGGACGGCGGCGAAAAATCTTGAATACGAAGACGAAACGTGGGGACAAAAAGATGTCGAGTTTATCAAATTTATTGATTTACCAAAACAAATTGCGGAAGTTTCGTTAGCCGTCGCAGTCGCGCAGACGGGCGGCACGGGCAGAGATTCTTTTCCGGCTGAAAAAGCGCGAAAAGCGGGCTGGAAAGTTCTAAATCCCGAAACCGAAGCGGCTGATTGGATTTCATATCAAAACTTTATCGAAAAATCGCTCGGTGAATTTTCGGTTGCCAAAGAAACTTATGTAAAGGCAAAAACTGGCTGGTTTTCCTGCCGCTCGGCGTGTTATCTGGCAGCCGGACGACCCGTGATCACACAGGAAACAGGCTGGTCGAAATATATTCCGGCGGGAAATGGACTTTTTGCTTTCAATGACGAAAAAAGCGCGATTGAAGCGATTCGGCGTGTGGCGGCTGATGTTAAATTCCACTCGCGCCGCGCCCGCGAGTTGGCGGAAGAATTTTTTGACAGCCGCAAAGTATTAAATTCATTATTGGAGCAGATTTTTTAGGAGAACAATGTCGGAAAAACAACAAACGCAGCTTTTTTATCCTTTGCAGCCGGGTGCGGTTTTTGACGGCGATTGGTTCGGCGGCAAAGTTCCGCGAAATATCGAAGTCGGCGAAAACACGGTGGTTGATTCGTCATTTTGTTTTAAACATTATTTTTCGATATTGCCAATCGGATTAAAAATCGGCAGCAATGTAACAATCTGGCGGGCTTCGCTGGCGGCGGAAGAAAACGCCGTTATCGAAATCGGCGATTACTGCTACATCGCCAACGCTTCTTTGGTTTGCTCGGAGAAAATTTCAATCGGTTCGTATGTTTTGATCGCGGGCGGCGTAACTATCGCCGATTCCGACTTTCATCCGATTGCGCCCGCCGCGCGTCTGGCGGACACGATTGCACTTTCACCTGTCGGAAATCGCCGGAAAAGACCGCCGATTACAACAAAACCCGTCGTTATTAAAGATAATGTCTGGATCGGTTACAACGCGACGATTTTGAAAGGCGTAACGATTGGCGCGGGCGCAATTATTGCTCCGGGTTCGCTCGTGATTGAAGATGTTCCGCCGAATGCAGAAGTTGCGGGAAATCCGGCGAAAGTGATAAACAAATGAGAGAAAATCTGATACAAACCGGACTAATTTCCGACGACGGACGCACTTTTATCGAATACGATTGGTATGCGGGCGGCATTCCGCCGAATGTGCGGTGCGGTGAAAACGTCTATCTCGATACATCTTACGGTTTTGCCGCTTTTCATTCCGAGCGGGACACTGGTTTTGAATTGGGAAAAGGAAGCGGAACTTACGACCGTGCATCATTTATCGTCGGTCAAAACGGCTCGGCTAAAGTCGGTTCTTTTACAGTTTTGAACGGTTCGACAATTATCTGCAATGACCGCATAACGATTGGCGATCACTGTTTGATAGCGTGGGGTGCGGTGATTACGGATTCGTGGACGAATTTTGCCGACGAGGAAAAACGCCGCGGGATTTTGCGCCTCGCGGCAAAAGATACAAAACGTCGTCTGCTGCCGATTGAAAAATCGCGTCCGGTTGTGATCGAAGATAATGTCTGGATCGGTTTCGATTCGGTAATTCTGCCGGGCGTTCATCTTGGTCGCGGCTCGATTATCGGCTGCAAAACGATTGTCGCCGAAGACGTTCCGCCTTATGCGATTGTGGTAGGAAATCCTGCGCGGCTTATTCGTTATTTACAACCTGACGATACGCCGGAAGCTATCGAAGCGGCTTTTGTGAAATATCGAAAAAAATGAAAAATTCAAAACTGCGAATACTTGTTCTCGGTTACATTATTCGCGGTCCGCTCGGCGGATTGGCGTGGCATCACGCGCAGTATGTTCTCGGACTCAAAAAACTCGGACATGATGTTTTTTTTGTCGAAGACAGCGACGATTATCCGGCGTGTTATGATCCGCGTTCCAACGAAATCGGAATTGATGCAAGTTGTGGATTACGTTTTATCGAGAAATTTTTTGAAAGACTCGGTTTAAGAGAAAATTGGGCTTATTATGACGCTCACCGCCAAAAATGGTTTGGTAAAACGAAAGAAGAAAGCTTGAATTTATTTGCTTCAGCCGACGTTTTATTAAATATCTCCGGTGTCAATCCGCTGCGTGATTGGGCGTTGCAAGTTCCGCGAAAAGTTTTTATTGACACCGATCCGGCATTTGTTCAAATTCGTCATTTAACAGACAAAAACGCCGCAACTTTGGCGGAAAAGCACGATACGTTTTTTACTTTCGGCGAAAATTTCGGAGCAGATGATTGTCTAATTCCCGATGATGGTTTCAAGTGGATTCCAACACGACAACCGATTGTTACTGACGTTTGGAAAATGTCATCGGGAAATCCGCAGGCAAATTGGACGACCGTAATGCAGTGGGACAGTTACAAAGCTGTCAAAATTAAGGAAACGACCTTTGGAATGAAATCAAGGTCGTTTGACGATTTTCTCAATTTGCCGAAAAAAAGACCTTTGGAAAATTTTGAATTAGCCGTCGGCAGTGAAACCGTTCCGCGCCAAAAACTGCAAAATGCCGGCTGGAAACTGACGAATCCGCTGATTCCGACTCGAACACCCTGGAGTTATCAGCAGTTTATTCAAAATTCAAAAGCCGAATGGAGCGTCGCCAAACACGGCTATGCGGCGAGTCGAAGCGGTTGGTTCAGCGAAAGAAGTGCCGCGTATCTGGCGAGCGGTCGTCCGGTGTTAACTCAGGAAACAGGTTTTTCCAAATTTATTGCCAATGGTGAAGGGCTTTTGTCATTTTCAAATTTGCAAGAAGCTGTTGACGGAATAGATAAAATAGACTCCGATTATAAATTTCACTGCAAGGAAGCACGTGAAATCGCACGGGAATACTTTGATTATAAAAATGTTTTAACACGCTTGATTGAAAATATTTACAAATTGTGAACTTGAATTAACGCATTAAACTTCACGCACTTCTTTATCTCTGCCGACCAGCAATAAATAAGAATACACCGCAATTCCCGTCAAAATTCCCGTGCCGAATTTGACAAACGGCGGAAGCGCGGACGGCGACAAAAAACCTTCGATAATTCCGGCGACCACTAATAAACAAGCGCATCCGATTGCCAATCGGACGGCTTCGAGTCCATTTTTCTTTAATGCTGCGCCGCGTGTTAAATCGCCCGGATTTATCAGCGCGTAGCCGATTAACATTCCCGCGCCCGCCGCGATAAAAATACACGATAATTCGATAACGCCGTGTCCGACCATAAAAGTTACGAGTGCGTTGCCGAATTCCGGGTTTGTTTTGTAGCACACGCCGAGAAGTCCGCCGTTTATCAAACCGTTTTGAAATAAGACATACAGCGTTCCGATGCCGAAAAATGCACCGTAAGCAAAAGCCATCAGCGAAACCAAAATATTATTAGTCAAAATTTGGCTCGAACCGATTTGATTGGCATCGTTCAGACTCAGCCACCATTTTTCATTTGATTTTGCTTTGATGCTAACCTCATTTAATCCCAAAGTATCAACAAAGTTTTGATCGGAATAACACAAAATAAAACCGGCTATGGCGAAAAACATAAAAACGCCGAAAGCCAGCGCAATAAATTTCCACTTTCGGCGAAACGCCTGCGGAAAATCATTGGCAAAAAATTTCCAGACGAGATTTGCGCCCTGACTTTCAGCGCGGTAAATTTTACCGTGAGCGCGAATGACCAAACTATTGAGATAATTTACGAGTTTCGGGTCGCGCGTTTCGGCGCGTGCAATTGCTAAATCGGACGCGGCGCGGCGGTAAAGTTCGCCGAATTCGCGGACTTCCATTTTTGAAAACCCGCTTAAGGAAGAAAATTCCAGCATCGAAAGCAAATCTTCCAATCGTTGCCAATTATTTTTTCGTTCGTTAATGAAACTGTTCATATTCAACGTGCAAAGTTTTAGATTTAAGGCTTACAGTTTTAATTTTAACCTTTACGCCTTAAATTTCCACCTTAAACTCCAACAATTTTTTCGAGTTCCGGCGTAATAAAAAATTTATCATAAAGCGGCTTTCTTTGATGAATAAGCGTAAGAATTTTTTGTGCAGTTGCACGATAAACTCCGGTGAGTTTCGGGTTATTGCAGAGTTTTTCAAAAATCCGTCGCAATGTTTCATTGATACTGATGACATAGCCGCTCAATTCGACGCGCACACTTCCGATGAACTGCCGCCGCCGCAGTTATTTGACCAACGCCGACAGATTAACAAATTATGTATCTAAATTCTCGTGAATAATACGATTTTCTTTGTTTTGCGTGGAAAATTGAATTTTATAAATCCGATAAATTTCTTTGGCAAGTTTAATAAATTGCCGAGATAAGCGCGATTTTCAAACATTTTTTCCGCCTTCTGAAATAAAAGTGTTAATTTCGCATAATTTCCATTGCATCTTTTTTCATTTTCAGTCAAAATTCGCAAACAGACAAATTCAGTCAAAATTCGCAAACAAATTACAGTAACGACGGTCAGTTAATTATAAATAAAATGATTTTATGATTTTATGAAATTTAAAACTTTTACAAATTTAAATTAACCGGCTGTTGGCTACCGACAAACGAAAAAAACTATGGATTCATTATTTCGTAAAAAATCTATCGCGCAGATTCAAGCTGATGCCGCCGCCGGATTTTCCGATGCGGAAACCGTTCCGGGTGATAATGTAACATTGCGCCGTTCGCTCGGCACGTTTGATTTAACGATGCTCGGCATCGCCGCGATTGTCGGCGCGGGCATTTTTGCAATGGTCGGCGAAGCGTCCCATGCGGGCGGTCCCGCCGTCATCGTGCTGTTTATTTTCGCGGCAGTCGCCTGCGGATTTTCCGCTTTGTGTTACGCGGAATTTGCGTCGAAAATACCGATTGCGGGTTCGGCTTACACTTACGCTTATGCCTCTTTCGGCGAACTTCTGGCGTGGATTATCGGTTGGGATTTGTTGGTCGAATACGCCATCGGCAACATCGCCGTCGCCATTTCTTGGAGCGATTATTTCACGCGCCTGCTTGCCTCGAACGGCATTTATGTTCCGGCGAATTATTCGATGGACTATCTGAGCGCGTCGCGCGGCTTTGCCGAAAATCACGCGGCGGTCGAAGCGGTTCTGGCGAACGGACAAACTCTGGAATCGCTGAGCCGGATGACCGGCGATCAGTTAACGGCGATTTCTACCAAACTCAGCCCTTCAATCATCGAAGCGTACTCGGCGTGGACGACCGCGCCGCACATCGGCGGCATTCCGCTGATCGCCGATTTGCCCGCGCTCGGTATCGTTTTTATCATCACTTGTCTGGTTTACGTCGGCATCCGCGAATCGAAAACCGCATCAAACATAATGGTTGCGATCAAACTCGGCATAATCTTACTCGTCATTATTCTGGGCGCGTTTTATGTCAAAACGGACAACTGGAGTCCGTTTGCCCCGAACGGTTTTGGCGGCGTAATGTCCGGCGTGGCGGCGGTTTTCTTCGCCTATATTGGTTTCGACGCGCTTTCGACGACTGCCGAAGAGTGCAAAGACCCGTATACAACTCTGCCGCGCGGAATGATTTATTCGCTGATTATCTGCACCGTTTTGTATGTTGCTGTCGCGCTTGTTTTGACCGGAATGGTCAGCTACAAACTGTTGGCGGTTGGCGATCCGCTGGCGTATGTATTTGGTCCGGCGGGCGCAAATATACCGTGGGTTTCGGGCATTATCGCGGTCAGCGCGGTGATTGCGCTGGCGACGGTTTTGCTGGTTTTCCAACTCGGTCAGCCGCGTTTGTGGATGGCGATGAGCCGCGACGGGCTGCTTCCAAAAATCTTTTCGTCAATCCATCCGAAATTCCGAACGCCGTGGTTTTCGACGATTCTGACAGGTTTTATGGTGGCGATTCCCGCGCTGTTTATGAATTTATCCGAAGTTACGGAACTTTCGGTTATCGGAACTTTGTTCGCGTTCACAATCGTCTGTGCCGGAGTTTTGGTCAAAGACAAGGAATTTGCCGGACAAAAACGCTATGCGCCGTATATCAATTCGCAATGGATTGTGCCGATTCTGTTCGTTATCATAATGGCGGCGATTATTTATTTTAACGGCGATGCCGTCATCAGATTTTTAACTGATTACACTTCAACCGAAGAAAGCGGTTTTCTCCACAAAATTCCGTATTTCGCGTTTATTATTTTCGCGCTGATTATGGCGGGTTTGAGTTTCGCCAAACGGCTTTCGCTGATTCCGGTTCTGGGCATTATGTTCTGCACATACTTGATGAGCGAACTCGGCATTACAAACTGGATTCGTTTCGCCATCTGGCTGATTGTCGGTTTATTCGTTTATTTTCTTTACGGTTATAAACATAGCAAACTGCATCATCGTGAAGAAGCAGCGGAAATCTAAGTCCAAAGTCCAATGTCCAAAGTCAGTTTGTCTTTAACTTTGGACATTGGACTTTGGACTGCTTTTTTACAAAACTTTACAATTGTGTGAAACCAAATCAAAAATAAAAGCGTCTAAACATGCGGAAAGATTCCAAATTTAATTTTCAGGAGCATAAATTTATGAGAAAAATAACTGTTTTGACAGCATTATTTTGTTTAACGCTGGCGGCAAGTGCCGTGTTTGCACAAGATAAAATGGCAAGTCAAATGAAAACCATCAATTTCACCGGAAATTGGGAACTTGATAAAGCCAAAAGTAAATTGCCGGAAACATCGCGCATCGAATCAATCGCGCTGAATGTTACACAAACCGATAAAGAATTAAAAGTTGAAACTACAACCAAACGCGGCGCGCCAACCGAAGTAAAACGTCCCGACAACGGCGGCGCAATGATGGGCGGCGCAATGCGCGGTAACGGCAGCGGAATGGGACGCGGAATGATGGACGGCACGCAAAGCGTAACTTACAGTCTTGCCGGAAAGGAAACCAAACTGGAAACTCCGGGAATTCCGGGTGCGAGCGCGACTTTGAAGGCGAATATGGAAAAAGACGGCAAATTGAAATTATCAACGAGCCGACAAATGGGCGAAATGGCGATGACGAACCAGGAAACTTGGGAACTTCTGGACGGCGGTAAAACTTTGAAAGTTACACGCAATACAGAATCGCCGCGCGGCTCACAAACTTCGGAAATGTATTTTACCAAGAAACCGTAAAATATAATTTAACAAGAAAGCAAAAACTTTTCGTCGAAAACGCTCTAAAAAATTGCGTTTTCGACGAAAAGTTTTTTGCGCTTTTTGTGCAGTTATGTAAAAGTTTTATCGTCAAAACTTTTCATTGTCTTCCATCTTTTTGTTTTACATTTTAATTGATGCCGTTTGAATTAAAACTCGCTTTCAAATATTTTCGCGCACGTCGGAAAAGTTTGGCGCGTTTTACATCATTTGTTGCCATTGTCGGCATCGCGGCGGGTGTGGCGAGTTTGATAATTGCCAATGCACTGGCAAATGGTTTCAGCGACGAAATGCAAAACAAAATTCTTGCAAACACGGCGCACATCACGATTTTTACAAACGACGGTAGTGAAATCTCTAATTGGCGCGAAATAAAAGCAAATTTAGAATCCTCGGAAAATATAAGTGAAGTTACACCAACAACTTATGAAAGCGCGTTAATTGTCGGCAAAGCTGAAACGAGTTACGCGATTCTTCGCGTTGTTGAAGATTCCAAGTTTAGGATTCAAGATTCAACAGAACCGGAAACTATTTCAGTCGGCGCAAAACTCGCTGAAAAATTAAAATTAAAATCAGGCGACGAAGCGGAAATCATTACGCTTGAAAATCAAAGCGAACCGAAACGCTCGCGTGTTCGCGTTGCCGACACATTCCAAACCGGACTTTACGAATATGATTCGACGTGGATTTATATTTCTCCTGAAAATTTTGCTATCCTTCACGAAAAATCAAATTTCTCGCCGACAATTTTAAGCGTTTCGGTCAAAGATATTTACGATGCGAATAAAACTGCCGATGAAATACGCGCGAAATTTGGCGAAAACTTTAAAGTTTTAGATTGGCAGGAAGCGAACCAGCCGCTTTTTGCTGCGCTCAGTTTGGAAAGAAAAACCGCGCTGGCAATTATTTCGCTGATAATTTTTATCGCCGCGCTCAACATCACGACGACGCTTGCGCTGCTCGTCAATGAACGAAGACTGGATATTGCAATTTTGCGGACGTGCGGAGCGAAAACTAAAAGTTTGATTTTTATTTTTTTGATTGAAGGTTTATTTTTAGGTTTAATCGGAATTTTTTTTGGCGTAATTTTAGGCTTGCTCGGCTGTGCTTTGGGCAATTATTTCAAAATCATCAACATTTCGGCGGAAGTTTATTCGCTTTCGTTTATTCCGTTTCGTCCGCATTTGCCGAATATTTTGTTGATAATTTTTATCGCATTTTTATTGTGTTTGTTGGCTACAGTTTATCCGGCTTTTAAGGCGAGCCGCATAAAACCTTTGGAAAACCTGCGAACACAGTAAATTTTTATTTTCCTGCCCATTTATTATTCGTTTCGTCGGCATCCATAAAAATCCCGCCATCTAAATTGAGAGATTTTATTTTCTTAGCGGTTTTGATATTCAGCATTGCTTCTTTTTGATTTTTAAACCAAATTTCCGGCGTTTGATGCAGAGTTTCCGTCGTTCCGTCGTCGTAACCCACAACGACATCAACCGGCGCGTCAAAACCGCCGATATTTTTGATAACAAGGGTGTAACCGTCGCTCGCAGGCGTAACATTCTGCACAGCCAGATCAATATAACCGCGCGTAAAAAACCAATTGTCGAAAAACCAGTTCAAATCTCTGCCGGACGCGCTGTTAAAAGTATTGAACATATCCCACGGCTGCGGATGTTTGCCGTGCCAGCGATCTATAAATTCGTGCAGAACTTTTTTGAACATCGCCTCGCCCAGCAAATCTTTGATCGCCAGATAACCGAGCGCGGCTTTGCCGTATTCGTTGTTGCCGAAACCGCGCCCGGTCATCGCGTCGCCCGCCGTGATAATTGGAATATCACCGTCGGCGGTAGGATTTTTTATCCAATCGGCAACGCGGAAAAGTTTGAAAAGGTTATTCGCCGCTTCATCGCCGAAATCGTTTCTGCCAATCAAATTTTCAAACGCCGTCGTCCAGCCTTCGTCCATAAAACCGTAACGGTGTTCGTTGATGCCCATATAAAACGGAAACCAGGTGTGCAGAAGTTCATGTTCGGCGACAAATTTGGCAAAATTCGGGTCTTTTTGCGAACTGTCGTTGATCATCATCGGATATTCCATATCTGCAAAACCGCGCACCATCGTAGTTTTTTGGTATGGATAAGGAACGCCGGGGTAATTATTTGAACTCCAGTCGAGCGTATGTTTGCCGTATTCGACCATTTTTTCAAAATCTTTGGCTTCGACGTTGTAAGCCGCCTGAACGCTCGCGCAGCGGTTGGTGGTTTTATCAACGACGACGCTGCCGCCGTCCCAGATGTAATGATCGCTCAACGCCAGAGCGATTTCCGTCACATTATCAGCTTTCCATTTCCACATTACCGTATCTTTTTGCGCCGTTACCGAATTATTTTTTAATTCGTCAAAAGCGGCAATATTTATCACATCGTCGCTCGTCATAGATTTTTGCAGCCGTTTCGCAATCTTCGGCTGAAGAGTTTCGTCGGCGTTTAACAAATCGCCGGTCGCCCAAACGACATAATTTTTCGGCACATTCACTTCAAAAGTGTAATCGCAAAAATCGTTATAAAATTCGTGTCCTTCGGTAAAATTCTGCGTGTCCCAACCGTCAATGTCGTCATAAACGGCGACGCGCGGATAAAAATAAGCGATAAAAAAAGTTGTCGGATCAATCGCGCCTTCACGCCCGCTTTTGACGGAAACGTTGTAATGCCATTTAAATGAAAGTTTTATCGAATTTTTCGACGCTAATTTTTGATCTAACTTGACAGATTGCCAAGTGCTGCCCGTTTGCTGTTTCCAATCTTTGACTTTGCCGTTTTCCCGATATTCGTCAATGTGAACGCCGGAAGTCAGATAATCGGCGGATATTTCTTCTTCGCGCGGGGCTTCCGGCGAATGCGAATTCAGCGTGAGCCGGAAAACGATATTTTCCAGCGCGTTCGGACTGTTATTTGTGTATGTAATTTCTTCAGTTCCCGTAACCGTTCTGTTCGGCGGCGCGACGCTGATGCTGATGTTGTAACGAGCCGTGTTTTGCCAGTAATTTTTGCCCGGCAAACCGTCAGCGGCTCTCGTTTCATTCTTAAAAGCCCTTTGAACATTGCGCGGCATATATAATTGCTGGGCATAAATGTTGACGCAAGCAAACAATATAAAAAAGACCGAAACTATATTTTTTCTCATTTTCTTTATTTCTGGAGAAGCGTTTAGCTCGACTTTATCCATTTTGGCAGGAAATAAAATTCTTGATTTTGTTGAATCTTCTAGACATTGCAAACAAAGAAGTTAAATTTTCCCAACATCGCGTATTTCACGACATTGGAAAAACTCGAACAAAATGCGATTTCATAAGCCTTTTATTTGCATTATCACTCTCAAAAATGGATAAAGTCGAGTTTAGAAACTGTTTGAAAACTCGGAAAAGTCGCTGAAAGCGACAAACATTAAAGCCTAGCGAGAATCGCTAGGACTTGATAAGTCAATCATACCGACGCTGAAAGTGTCGAACAACAGGCGGAAAATGTTGCTCACCTTCAGCGAGCAATTGAATAATTTATTGCCACCTAGCGATTCTCGCTAGGCTTTAATGTTAGTCATCTTCGATGACAAAAACACTAATTTTCGAGTTTTCAAACAGCTTCTAAATAATTTTATTCATTTAGAACGTGAAAATTATAAAATTGTTTCAATTTTTGACAAAACAAGATTGATAAATTGAATACTTGTGCTACTTGCCGATTTGCGCGAATAAATCTTTATTTTTCTGAAAAAACAACCGCGCCGTTTCGATACGTCCGACACCGCGAATTTCCTTTGCCGACACTCTTTCGACGATTGAAGCGACTTGTTCAAAATCCGTTTCAATCAGATTTTCAATCGCATTATTGAAACCGAAACCGATTCTCTGCGTTGCAACCGTCGCGCTCGAAGTTTTAGAAATGTCAATGCCGAGTTTCGGCGCGGAACTTTCTTTCAAATTGAATTTGTCCGATTTATTTATCATCTGAACGGTTTGCTCGAGCGAATTTAACGCCTGTGTTTTATCAAATTTCGCCAAAACTGCCGTTGTGCCGAACAAAGTTTTAATTAAATTTAACGAAGCATCTTCGTTTTGCAAATCGCGCTGAACGTCATTGAGCAAAGCAAAAGCGCGTTGTTTTTCCAGTTCAATTTGCGCCTGTTCGATATTTTTATCTTTTTTCGGCTCTAATAACGCCTGTGCAACGGCGATTTTAACAACCGAACGGCGCAGAGTTTCTTTGATTTGCGGTGCGAGTTCTTCCGCCGTTTCGATTTCCTTTTTCTCGACAAACTTCAATGCGGCGCGATAAAGCACAAACGAAACGACATCTTGCAGCAAATCTTCGTCTTCAATCTTTTTTGCAATGCCGATTCCGCGCTTGTAATCTTCGGCGTTGGTTGAAAGAGCGGCGTGAATATACGCCAATTTTTTGGCAATCGGATCAGTTTCGTTATTGGCTCTGTCTTCCAAATCCGCAATCATCGCGTCATATCTTTGTTCTTTTGTCGCATCTTTCGGCAAATCTCTTAATTTACTGTTGCTATTTTCGGAAGATTTATTTTGTCTGTTTGGATAAAGCTGCGTTTGCAGTTGCAGCAAAAACGCCTTTGTCGGCGGCAGCAGTTCGGGCGCGTAGATGTTGTATTTGTCTAAAATCTGACCGGCTAATAACAGCAAATTTTCGGCTTTTCGTTTGTCTTCGGGCGTGTCGAGCGAAAATTGTCGTGTGAACATTGTTTGATAAACCGCACTCAAAAAATTTCTGGCGCGATTCGGCTCGGCTTGCGCGACGGGCGGCAAGTCTTGCTGATTAGGATTAACGGCTAAAATCATTCCGCCGCTGGAATTGATTGCGAAATTGAAGCCCGATCTGAAAAGATAACCCGCTAAAGTCTGCGCTTCGTCCGGTGTGCTTAAACGTGCCAAAGCCAAATCAAACAAACGATTTGCCAAATTAACATCCTTTTGCCGCAGACTCGTCAAAACGGGTTGAAAAGTAAAGGAAATGCCGTCCGCCAAACTTCTTTGCGCCAAACTAAAGGCAAGATTCGGATTTGTTTCAACCGCTTGCATCGCCAATCCCAAAAGTTGTTCGCTCCGCGCCGATTTGTCGTCAAACGCGCCTTTGTCCTTTTTTTCGCCCGGCTCTTTGTCGGTTAATTGTTTAATAAATTTTTCAGCAAGCGGCGTATCGCGTTTATATGCAACTTTCAAAACCGTCGCCTGCAAACCCGATTTGTCGGAACGAGTAAAAAACTCGCTCATTTTCTCATCTTTTGGTGATTCAGGAACTTCATCAATCAAATTCCAAGCCTTTGTTAGCCATTTCGCCGATTGATTTGCGTTTTCCTCCCAAAGCAAATCCGCCGCGTCCGCCAACGCTTCGACTGCCGCCTTTTTATCTTCCCAAAACGTCGTTTCTTCGGCGGTTTTCGTAACCATCAAAACTGCCTGAAACTTTTGCGACAATAATTTTTGTTCTTTTTCGGTTAAAACTTTCGGCGTTGGCTTCGGCGCAGGTTTTTGCGCGAAGACGGAAATCGCAGACACTAAAATTATGGCGAGAAAAGATAATTTTTTCATAATTTTCACCTTATTGTTTAATTATTGTCGTCTTTGAATTTTTCAATTTTTCCGGCAGCACCACACTTTTGGCGAAATCTCCACCTTCTTTAATTTCAAATGTCATTTCAAAATTCGCGCCCGGCAAATGTGAAAATCGCGTGAATGGCAGTATCCAATTAAACGGAACAATGATATTTTTTTTGAGCTTGGCATCATAAACCAAGATATTCGCATACAACACAAGATTTTGTGTTTTCATCTGCCGTTCCGTTAGCGATTCGCGTGTGTTTTTATTTTGAGCGGCGAGGTTAGCGGATTTGGTAAGACTTTCAAGGTCGCCCACCAGCATTTCTTGGGTTTTCTTATCGAGGGGAATTGTCAAAACCGTTTCCCGATTCTCCTTATTTGACAAATTGTTTTTGGTGAAACTGCCTTTGTTTATAAATTCGCCTAATTTCGGAATGGCATTAAGGTCTTCTATTTTGCCGTTTGTCATTGCGTCAAACAACTGCTTTTCGTTGGCAATTCTCAATTCATAAGCAAGTTCCCATTTGCTTTTTTCGAGATTCACTCCGGGCAAATCGAGCAAAGTGATTTTAATCTTCGCATTTTCGAGCGCGGCGTTTGATTCTTCTTTTTTGACTTGAGCAAAATTGTTGAGCGCGAGAAATAAGATTAGAAATAAACCGAGGCAAAATTTTTTCATAAAACTCCTTTTTTCTTTCAGATTCGCCTTGTGAAATTAAAGATGCAGCAGAGAAATTTTTATATTGGAAGTTTGTTATTTTGTCTGCTAACTGTCAAGAAAATTATGGATTTACGAGTGCTTTAACACTTTAGTCAAAGTAACTCGAAAAAATTATACTTGAAAAAATTAGCAAAGAAGTTCAGACTTTAAGAATCATACGTTTTTTAATTTTCAAAAAGTCGAAGTATTATTATTATGTTTGAACGCTACACGGAAAAAGCGCGGCGGGTGATCTTTTTTGCCCGTTACGAAGCATTGCAATACGGTTCGCATTATATTTCGCCCGAACATATTTTGCTCGGTTTAATGCGCGAAGATAAAACGATTTCGGCGAGATTTTTCCCGTTTCGCAACAATTTAACGGTCGAAGCGATTCGCCGCGAAGTTGAAGAACGCATCGTTTTGCGCGACCGGATTCCGCAATCTGCCGAACTGCATCTGGCGACGGAAACCAAACGAATTCTCGCGCTTGCCAATGAGGAAAGCCGGCAATTGCAGAACCGGCACATCGGACCCGAACATCTGCTTCTGGGTTTGGTGCGCGAAGACCGCTCGATTGCGGCGGAAATTCTTTATCAATACGGTTTGCGCCTGCAGGACGTGCGCGAGGAAATTGCGCGGCAAAACGGTTTTACGAATTTTTACGCCATCGGCAAAGAAAAGTCGGAAACGCCGAATTTACAGGAATTTACGCGCGATTTAACGACCGAAGCGGCGGAAGGAAAACTCGATCCGCTGATCGGACGTGAAAATGAAGTCGAAAGAATTATCGAAATTCTGTGCCGCCGAACGAAAAATAATCCGGTTTTAATCGGCGAATCGGGCGTTGGCAAAACGGCGATTATCGAAGGTTTGGCGCAGCGAATTATTGATAAAAATGTGCCGACTTTTCTTGAAAACAAACGCATTTTGTCGCTCGATTTATCCTTGATTGTCGCCGGCACGAAATATCGCGGACAGTTTGAAGAACGCTTGAAAAAAATTATGAGCGAACTCAAGGAACACAAACAATTTATCGTGTTTATTGACGAACTTCACACATTGGTCGGCGCGGGTTCGGCGGAAGGAACTTTGGATGCGGCAAATATTTTAAAACCGGCACTTTCACGCGGCGAAATCCAATGCGTCGGCGCGACGACACCGAACGAATTTCGTAAATCCATCGAAAAAGATCGCGCTTTGGAAAGACGTTTTCAGTCGGTCAAAGTCGTCCCGCCGAATGAAGAGGAAGCGTTAAGAATTGTCGAAGGTTTAGCCGAAAGATACGAAGCGTTTCACCAAATTCGCTATTCAAAAGAAGCATTAGAAACCGCCGTTCGTCAAACAAATCGTTATATTCCAGACCGTTTTTTGCCCGACAAAGCGATTGACGTTTTGGACGAAGCCGGTTCCCGCGCCAAACTTCGTTATCAGCAAAATTCCGATTCCGAACCTTCGTGGAAGGAAACGGTTGAAAATTGGAAACGCGCCGCCGCCAATGAAGATCAGCTTATTTCTTACGAACTGAAAACGCTGGAAGATTCATTTTTTGCCGTTGAAGTAACACGCGATGATGTCGAAGAAGTGATTGCGCGTTGGACGGGAATTCCGATTCAATCAATCAAACAGGAAGAAGCGAAAAAACTTTTAGAAATCGAAAGCGAATTGCACAAACGGATTATTTCACAGCGTCCGGCAATTTCCGCGCTGGCTCGCGCGATTCGGCGTTCACGCGCCGGACTTAAAAACCCGAATAAACCTGTCGGTTCGTTTTTGTTTTTAGGTCCGACGGGCGTTGGCAAAACGGAAGTTGCGCGAAGTTTGGCGGAATATCTTTTCGGCTCGGAACGTGCTTTGATTCGTTTCGATATGTCGGAATTTATGGAAAAACACACGGTCGCCAAATTTATCGGCTCGCCGCCCGGATATGTCGGACACGAAGAAGGCGGACAATTGACTGAAAAACTGCGCCGTGCGCCTTATTCGGTCGTTTTATTTGATGAAGTCGAAAAGGCGCATCCAGATTTGTTTAATGTTCTGCTGCAAGTTTTTGAAGACGGGGTTTTGACCGACGCGCAGGGCAATTCAATTGACTGCAAAAACGCGATTTTTATTATGACCTCGAACATCGGCGCGAGATTTATTCAAAAACGCGCTTCGATGGGTTTTCAATCCGGCGCGGATTCGTCGCGACAGAAAATGGAAGACCAAGTGATGAGCGAAGTCAAACGAACCTTTGCGCCGGAATTTGTTAATCGTCTTGATGAAATCATCATTTTCGATGAACTCGCCGATGACGATTTAATGCAGATTATTGATTTGCAGATCAGAAAGCTAAACGAAATTTTGACGAGCCGCGCTTTGCAGATTCGTCTGACGGAAGACGCGAAACGCTGGCTGATCGAAAAAACCTGCGCCGACCGAAGTTATGGTGCGCGACCTTTGAAACGCGCTTTGCAGAAAAATGTCGAAGACGAACTTTCCGAAGCCTTGATTCAAGGCGAACTGAGCGAAGAAAGTATGGTCGAAATTTACGCTGAAAACGATAAATTGAATTTTCGTCCCGTTCGGCTCGAAGAACTCGAAGATATGTTTTTTGAACGCGCCTAAGAGAAATTCGATTAATGTAGAAGTGTAAAATGTTATCAAGAATTAAAGGCGGCTGAAAAGCCGTCTTTTTTTCAGCATATTTTCCCTGTAGATTGCATCAAATCATAAACATTTTGACTTCCGTTGCTTTCAAAATGTTATTCTCAAAAATAATATATGTTAGGACTTACGCAGTTGAACAGATATTTGATAAAACTAAAGAATGAATCCGCCAAAAGTAACTGACGAGGACTACATTAACTTTATCATCGCCACGCCGCGTGAGGTAACGGCAACCGAAGCCGGGCGTGTCCAGCCG